>JAHHIL010000016.1 GCA_019358975.1 Trichocoleus desertorum ATA4-8-CV12 | reverse complement strand
TTCGTAAAATTTGACATCCCGACTACCTGAGGCGGATGAAGCGGCAATCGCCCAACTCCAGACTACGTAAACTCTCTGACTATTATTCTATTTGTAAAGAAAGATGCGGCAATGCATAGCCTTAGGGCAAGGCGTATCCTTCAGCAATCCGCCTTCACTTAAAGGCGTCAGAGTATTAACGTAGATGATGAGACCGATGCCCGCAATTACTTGCTAGCAGTTCTGGAGCAATGTGAGGCCGAGGTGTTTGCTGCAACTTCTGCTCAAGAAGCATTGGAGCTACTTGTGGCCAAAAAGCCTGATGTGCTGATCAGTGATATTGGGATGCCCGAAGAGGACGGTTATAGCTTAATTCATCGAATTAGAGCCATGTCAGCAGACCAGGGAAGCTTAGTTCCGGCGGTGGCATTAACAGCCTACGCTAGAGCTGAAGACCGTACAAGGGTAATTGCGGCTGGTTTCCAGATTCATATCCCTAAACCCGTAGAGCCCGCAGAGCTAGCGACTGTCGTTGTCAGCTTAGCCCAAAGAAGTCAAAAGCTTTAAGACTTCTCATCTTCTCCTGCTTATTCGCCTATTTTTCTCCTTGACATGAGTAGATAACACTGGTAGGAACACCTCTTGTGGGTGCTCTAATTGGGCTGTAGTCCAAGAGGACGAGCCTCAGTCCCCCATCCGGGTGATCTATAGCTCAGTTCACGAAAAAGGAACCTAGGGATCTGTAGATCAGAATATCAAGCCCAAACACCCTTACAGGAATTCATCATGACTTACACCAATGCCCAACTCCGCAGCATCCTTAATGGTCACGGTTTCAGTGCCTCTCCTGCAAACGATCCTAACTTCCCAATCTCCAGCTACGAAGGCCCGCTGACGGATAAAGTTACGGTTGAAGCCGTTAAAGCTTTTCAAACCTATTTCAAGCTTAAAGTAGATGGGATTGCAGGGCCGATTACGATGGCAAAAGCAGAGCAGGCTATGCGGATTTTACAGGGCAATCTCAATCGCGTAATCCGAGCTAACATTCCTCAGAACCAACCTTTTTATGGCCCTAGAACTGTCGCTGCGGTGAGAGAGTTCGAGCGTCGTTATGCATACAACGTAGATGGTGTCGCTAATCTCGTGGTTCGTCAACGCCTCAATGATTTAGCTCGTGTCGGTGTTGCCTAAAAGAAAATCTCGCTCTGTAGGGGCGCTAAAGTATCTATGCCCCTACTCTCTACAGTCGCTTAGTGGCAAGGGGGAGAGTAATTAAAAACTCGGCTCCCTGCCCTGGAGCAGAGATACACTCCAACTGCCCCAAATGCTTCTCAACGATCACCTGATAACTGATAGATAAACCTAAACCTGTGCCTTTGCCGATCGGTTTAGTGGTGAAAAAGGGTTCAAACAAGCGCTGTCTGACAGGTTCGGGCATACCAGGGCCATTATCCGCAATACTAATCTGCACTTGCCGAGCATCGAGCTTACGAGTCTGAATGGTGATGGTACTAGGATTTTGCTTGATCTCTTGAGGCGATCGCTGACTGTCTCGTTCATTGAGCGCATCGATCGCATTCGAGAGCACATTCATAAAGACTTGATTGAGCTGTCCGGCATAACATTCTAACAAAGGCAGCTTGTCGTATGTTTTGATGATCTCAATGCCACGATGATTAGGTGTATCCTTAATGCGGTTGTGGAGAATCATCAGCGTGCTATCAATGCCTTCGTGGACATTCACCGACTTAACCTCAGCTTCATCCATTCGGGAGAAGTTGCGAAGCGCCAGTACAATTTTTTGAATGCGGTCTGCGCCTACTTTCATAGATGACAGTAGCCTAGGTAGGTCTTCTGAAAGAAATTCGATATCAACATCTGTCCTCTGTTGCTGAATTTCAGGATGAGGTTGCGGGTAATGTTGTTGATAGAGATCTAACAGATGTAGCAAGCCCTGCATGTACTCATCAGCATGGCTGAGGTTGCCATAAATGAAATTTACAGGGTTGTTGATCTCGTGAGCCACACCTGCAACAAGTTGACCCAGACTAGACATCTTCTCAGTCTGGACTAGCTGTGCTTGAGTCTGCTGGAGTTCTCGGAGAGTTTGCTCTAGTTGCTGGGTCTGAGCTTGAGCAGTGGCCGCAGCCGCACGGCTTTGTTCGTATAGCTTGGCTTGGTCTATGGCGATCGCTAAGTTATCGCCCACTACTTGGAGTAAGGCTACCTCTGAATTATCCCAAGTCCGAACCGCTTGAGTCATAACACAACAGATAATACCAATTTCACCAGATTGGGTATGGATAGGGATAGTCAGCATTGCAGTGTAGCCTAAAAAGGTAAAGAACTGTCGAGTGGTTGGATCAGGCTCTGATTGCACATCATCAATGCGCACAATCGCTCGCCTCAAGGCTTTCTCCGCCAAGGGTAAGATATCTGCATCAACAGTTTTAGAACCTACAAAACTTTTGAGGGCAGGATCTTTAGCTTCTTGAGTGATCTCCCAATAAGGAAGCTCAATATGTTGGCGATAGCGGACAAATAAACAGCGATCGAGCTGCAGCAGGGATTGAATTTCTCGTACCGCTGCTTCTAGGGTTTGGTTAAGATTGAGGGAGCTGCGAATTTGATTTGTGAGCTGATTGAGAAGTTGTTCACGTTGGGCCTTTTCTCGCAGTCTGGCCTCGGATTGCTTTAGAGCTACTTCAAATTGCTTGCGATCGGTAATGTCAAAGATAGTACCAAAGAGGCGAACAGTTTCTCCTTGCTCATTCAGGATGGCTTCTCCTTTGGCATGAATGTGGCGGATTGAGCCAGTAGGTTGAATAATTCGGTATTCAATCTCGTAAGCTGCTCCTTCAGTGAGTGCCTTAGTCACAGCTTCCTGAAATAGATCGCGATCGCTGGGGTGATACATTTGTAGCAGTTCTGCGTAGCTAGGGGCTTTTGGCCCAACTGGCAACCCGTGAACCCGGTACACCTCGTCTGACCAAGAAATCACCCCGGTCATTGGATCAAAATCCCAACTGCCGATGTGAGCTAGACGCTGAGCTTCTTCTAGCTGGTGCTTCCCTTGTTGCAAGGCTATGTCTGCTTGCTTGCGTTCTGTGATGTCGCGGGAAACGCCCATTGTCTGAACGACATTGCCTGCGGCATCAAAAATGGGAGTTTTGATGGTGTGAAACAGACGCACAGATCCATCATGACGAGTGACGGGTTCCTCAGGGATATTGAGCGTTTGCCCAGTGCTAAATACATAAAGATCGTCTTTGATATACTGCTGAGTGTAATCTGGGTCGTTGACTGGCGAATCAATCAAACCTTGCAGTTCTTCGTTAGTCCTGCCGTAGAAGTTACGGAACGCCTCATTGCCATAAATGATGCGCGATCGCTCTCCTTTGCAAAGCACCATATCAGGGATAGCATCTAACATCTGCCGATACAGTGCTTCGCTCTCTTTTAGCGCCTGCTCGGCTTGTTTGCGATCGCTAATATCTGTTGAAATACCACCCGTTACAGAAACTTCTCCCTTGGAATTAAAAATTGGAAACTTGACGGAAAGATAAGTATGTAGACCGTCGGCCTGTGGCGCTAACTCCTCGACTGTGACTGCTTGGCCAGTGGCTAACAGGATTTGATCATTTTTCCAATGTTCATCGGCGACATGTTTGGGAAAAAGATCATGACTGCTCTTGCCGCAAATCTGTTCGGCACTCATCCCCGTCAAGATTTCAAACTGACGGTTTACACGAGTCAGCCGACCTTGGGTATCTCTCAGGTAAATAATGGCAGGGCAGTTGTCGATAATAGCTTGCAGTTCCGCTTCATTTTCGCGTAGGGCTGCTTCGGCTTGCTTGCGCTGGGTAATGTCTTCAGCCACCAGCATAACGCCCCCAATGGCACCCACTTTATCTTGCCAAGAGCAAATTTTCCATTGCCGCCAAGCGATCGCCTGATCTAATGGTTGGAACTGTTCCTCTACACAAAGCTCCGTGTTTTCCGCCAAGCAATGTTGGTGGGCAGCACTCAAAGGTTGGCAGTGCTGGGGAAAAAATTCGTAGTGCGATCGCCCTATGATATCTTGTTGATCTAACCGTAAGTCACTCAACCAGCGCTGGCTAGTGATGAGATAGTTCATGTCGCGATCGAGCAGGGCAGCGGCAAAGGGTAGATTCTTAACAAATAGATAGCAAAGCTCCTCACGCTGTAAGTCACTGGGGGCAGAGAGATTCTGAGGCATGCTAAACAATGTCTATAAATAGGGAGACAGTTAACCAGTAACACAGCCCCCACAGGGTATACATCCGTGTAATCTATGACGATTGAAGCAAGAATCAACTCCTGGTTGTTTCGGCAGGATAAGCTTTTATGCTTACCCAGCTCTGAGGGGGCTAAGCCGCGATCGCAGGTTCATCAATTCTGCCTAGAGTCCCAGTTAAACTAAGCGATTTAGAGTGTGATGGGCTTTCAAGATTAAGACACAGCTAGCAGAGTGAGTAATTTCGCTGTTCATCACCCATTGCACTGCCTCGTCTAGAGAGCTTTTGACAGGTTCAATAGTTTCTGTACCCTCGCGATCGCTCTCCCCAAAACTCAGCTCTTGAGCCAGAAAGAGGGTAACTGGGCTTTGCACAATTGAAGTATCAAGGTTCACCACTCCCAATTCTGTCCAGGCTTGGGCTTCAATTCCCATCTCTTCACGAGCTTCCCGCTGAGCTGCTTCTAGAGGAGACTCATCCCCATCAATAGCACCACTCACCACCTCAATGCTGGCTTGGCCGAGAGCATAACGAAACTGCCGAGTCAGGTACACCGTATTCTGCGGATCGATCGCCAAGATAGCGACTCCTCGTGGCACCCGCACTGTAGCATAGCTTCCCAGTTCTCCATCCGGTTGAATGACTTGATCCTCCATCACTCGAATAAAAGAGTTCTGATATTGTTCATGACTGGATTGAATTGTCCAAGGACCATGTTTTTGCATTCTGACCGCCTTTGTCTATGAGCTAGGTAGGTTCTGAGCTAATTGTGGTTCTTGATCGAGATTTGTTCATCTCCTCATCAGGGGATGGCAGGATCAGGAAATGTGCGCCAATTGGGTTACATCAAAACAATTTGGTTAAGTTTTTGTAGAGAAAAATTGGAGTAGATTGGCCAGAATCGGGAAAACTGTAATCCAGTGGTTCTGGCTAAGCTCTTATGTCTCGTCTCAACGATCGCGCCTTTCGTATCCTGCAACCCGAAATCCAGAATTGCGCTGCCAATGATGCTGCGGGCCAAGTGCAGAAAGAAATTGTGCTGCGACGCTTGGAAAGACTGCGATCGCAAGTCGGTTCTGCGATTTTGGAAGCAGAGTTACGCCATGCGATTAGCGATATTTTTCCAGAGTTTAGTGACAAGGCGATCAAGCAGGCAGCAAGGGCAAATCATGCGTCCAAAATTTGGGGTAAAGTCAAGACTTTGACTGTGGCGGCTGTAGGTGTAGCAGGTATGGCAGGTAGCATTTATATCCTGAACTTGCCGTTTCCTATGATTCGGATTCCGGTGGCTAAAGTTGCGCCGTTTCTCTTATTTCCCAGCTACATCAGCATGGATCACAACTACCGACAAGCAATTTCATTGGTAGAGCAGTCAGACCAGCTAGTCAATCGAGCCACTAGCCCTGCCGATATTAACTTGGGAACAGAAAAGGTAAAGTTGGCCCAAAAGCATTTAGATGCCTTGCCTGTTTGGTTTTTAGGCTATAGTCCCCGAACCTATTGTGGATTTTTTCAGTGTGGTTGGCGCTTTACTCTAGATGAGTTTGAAACAGCCCGCAAAAGTGTTGGACGCATGGAGGCCAAAGTTTTTCAGGAGCAGAACGCCCAAACCCAATTAGCAGCAAGCGACAAAGCCCTGAATACTGCCAAGCAGGAATATCAACAAGCCAAAGCTTCTGCCGCCAAAGCAGACGCGATCGCTGACTGGCAAACGGCGATTGATCAATTGCAACAAGTTCCCTCTGCAACCTTAGCAGGTCGAATGGCTCAAACCCAATTAGTTGCCAATCAACGGGATTTTGAGCAAGTCACAGGTTTTACCGCTGGTAATGCTCGCACCGATACATTGATGAATGCTGGAAAGCAGTTAGCCTTGAGAGCTGCACAGCTCGGACAAAATCCTCCCCATCCAGCAGCAGAGTGGGAGCAGATAGTGGGGTTATGGGAAGATGCGATTACCCAAGTGGAGCAAGCTGGTTTAGCTGATCCTGGCTATGTAGCCTCCCGGTCTCTATTAGCAGACTATAAGAAAAACTTGGCGATCGTACGCATTCGACTAGAAGCTGAGCGCAATTCTGTAGAAGCCCTAGAAGAGGCAAAAAGGACAACGCGAGCAGTTTTGGCATCTACTGATGCAAACTTATCGACTAATCGTGGTTATCTCCTCAGTCAACTACAAGGCATTGTAGATGAACTCGGTAAGGTACAGTCTGGAACAACTGCTTATGCTGAAGCCCAAGCATTATCGCAATCTGCTCAGAAGAAACTCAATCAATTGCAGCCTTGAATTATTTTCTCCGTTGGTATTCCGTGAGTAGATCTAGTGGCGCTGGAAACAGCTTGATGAAATGAAGCGTTGAGGAGAAATACAGGTTGAACTCTCTCTAGAAAATATCCTTCCAACCTGTAGCAACCTGCCATTCCTATCGAAACACCTACACTCAAACTCGTCTGGAGGGGGTCTGGGGGACGCAGCCGTCCCTCAGCGGGGGTTTGGGGGCAGGTGCCCCCAATTTCTTAAATCTTTCCAAAACAAGCGATCGCTCACCTCCAGCACCCACCCCTAGATTGAGGATCAAACCCAGGTGCCGCATTAAGGTAAGAAAACAGCTTGTAATAAACCTATGCTGATCCACATCATCGCCGACTATGGTCTAGGTGACCTTGCCTTTGCAGAAGTCGTGCAACGCATCAAGCTCCACTTACCCGATGCCGAACTTGTGCTCACACCCGTCCCTGCTTTTTCCACCTTAGCGGCTGGTTTTTGTGTAGCCCAACTAGGTCTCAATGAAGCACCTGCTGGCACCATTATTTACCACAACGTCGCGCCCCGACAAGATGATGACCAAGCCCGCACCGCCAATGCAGGAGAGCGTCTAGCCTTTGCTCGCCTACCCAATGGGGTACGGGTGATTGGAGTCAACGCAGGTCACGCCTTCTCCTTTGTGCGGGATGCCGCAGTAGAGTTACGTTGGGCCGCAGTTGCCGCCGAGGGTTCCCAATTTCGATCGCGAGATCTCTTTCCTCAAGCCGCTGCTGCGATCGCCCTAGGACAACCAGAAGCTCTAGATGATGTTCTTGATCCCACTGACATTCCAGACATTCCAGAGAACTGTATCGCCTACATTGACGGGTACGGCAACTTAAAGACCACCATCAAACAGAGCGATCGCAAAGCTCAGGTTGGTTCCGAGATTTCTGTGCAAATTGGTGACGCCGAGCAAGCTGCGATCGCTAGTGATGGAAGCTTTGCAGTCGAACCAGGTCAAATTGCCTTTGCAGCAGGCAGTAGCGGTTGGACAAATCCTCAGGGTGAGGAAACGCAATGGATGGAATTGTTTTTGCGCGGACATAGTGCTTGGGAAGCATTTGGAAAACCAGCCGTAGGGTCGCAAATTCAAATTCAAGAGCGGATTTTAGCTGGCAATAGCAGTCCTGCTTGAATTGAAAAGCCATTATAATGCCGAGAAAACGCGATCGCTGAGCGGCGAATCATGGCCGAAGCCACCATACTCAATCCTGATCACGAGCCTTATCAATGGCATTACTCTTTCCAAGGCAATTTGGATCAACCTTTGATTCTGTTTTTGCATGGCTTTCTGGGTGACTGTCATGATTTTGACCCTGTCATCTCCTTGCTAGCCGATCAGTTTTGCTGCTTAACGGTAGACTTACCAGGACACGGCAAAACGGAAGTTAGAGGTGGAGATAAATTCTACACCATGTCGCAGACCGCCCAAGGACTCATCCAGCTTTTGGAGCAGTTAACAATTTCTACCTGTTCTTTAGTTGGCTACTCGATGGGCGGGCGACTGGCTTTATATTTAGCCCTACATTTCCCCCAATTTTTTCATCGGGTAGTGCTAGAGTCAACTTCACCTGGGCTCCAGACTGCTGCTGAGCGATCGCAACGCCGTAAGCACGATACCCAACTCGCTGATCAACTAGAAACAGAAGATTTCTCCAATTTCCTGAGGCGATGGTATAGCCAACCTCTTTTTGCATCTCTCCAGCAGCACCCAGATTTTGAGCAGATCGTAAAACATCGCTTAAACAATCACCCTAAAGCACTGGCTCAATCTCTCCGCTATATGGGTACAGGCCACCAACCCGCCCTATGGCAACGATTACCAGAGAATCAACTACCTCTGCTCTTGCTCGTCGGTGAACAAGATGCAAAATTTAGGGCTGTTAATACCGAAATGGCAGGTCTTTGCCCTCAGGCTAAGTTAAGAATCTTAGGAGACTGTGGTCATAATATTCATTGGGAAAACCCCAGCTTGTTTGCTCAGCAAGTGGGGGAATTCCTGGCGATCGCGCCTGATACTAGCAAAGACACCCAGAGGCAAAATCTATGCAATATCAATATTTAGCTGGATTGGTTGTTTTTGCAGGGGTTGGTTCTTTTCTGATTACAGACACCATTGATTTTTGGCAAGACCTCAAACGCCGCGATCGCCGTAGCCGTTGGTATGTGGATCTAGTTAGGCTGCTCTTTTTAGCTGGAATCACAATTATTGGACATCAAGTGGCTTCAGAAACATTTCGGAATTCTCAGGATCAACTTACCTTTCTCGCGATCGGTTCAGTAGGTGCTGTTTTAGCTTATTTTGCAACTCAGAGGATCAAGTCTTCTAGAAAGCATTAGCCCACAGGGTTATGGGTTGGGTTGGTTGACGGAAGCAGTACGGGTTGCCTGATCCAGGTAGGTGTAGACAATGCGAGAAACATCTTGGATGAAGTCTCTAGCGGCTGGGTCATCGTAGGCACTTTCAACTAAAACTGCGGCCATGTAGTGCTTGCCATTAGGCATAACTACAATCCCAGCGTCTCCTAATAGGAAACCAATATCTCCAGTTTTATGTGCGATCGTGGCTCCTCGACCTAAGCCAACGGGTAAAAGCTTACGGTTTTTGACCCTTTGCAAAATACCGATCGCTTGGGTTTGACTCTTAGGAGA
The DNA here is from genome assembly GCA_019358975.1 of Trichocoleus desertorum ATA4-8-CV12. Classification (NCBI taxonomy): domain Bacteria; kingdom Bacillati; phylum Cyanobacteriota; class Cyanophyceae; order Leptolyngbyales; family Trichocoleusaceae; genus Trichocoleus; species Trichocoleus desertorum. Next base: position 91,653 of record JAHHIL010000016.1, on the reverse strand, counting down.
AAGTAGTTTCTGCTGATCTAGCATTGCCAATAGGCGCGTTAACTCCCTGGCAGTTGTGGTGTTGGTGCCGCGCAAGTCTGGGAGCCAATTACGAATCACAGTTTTCTCCAATCCCCAACTGCGGAAACGTTGGTTGATAACTTGGATACCGCCCATCCGTTTGATGATCATGTTGGTAGCGGTGTTGTCGCTGATAGTAATCATCTTTGTGGCAGTTTCTAACGCCGTAAATTTGCTGCCCACGGGGAGATCTTGCATCTCTCCTGAGCCACCGACAACCATATCCCGCGTCATTGTCAAAGTTTCATTGAGCTTGATTTTGCCAGCATCTACATCTTGAAAAAAGGCGATCAGGATGGGTAACTTAATGATGCTAGCGGTGGCGTAAACTTTGTCTCCGTTTAAATCTAAGTAATTGCCTGTCTCCATATCCAGAAAGGAAATTCCAGACCGCAGGGACGAATATTTGGAAGTTCGGAGCGAGGCTACTCGTTGTTGTAACCAGGTTAAAGGTCTCCCTGCTGGAATCAAACCACCAAAAGTCTCAGGGGGTGGAGCGATCGTGGCGATCGCCTGCGGTACATGACTAATTGGAGTAGCGATCGCGGTCGTAGCCTGAGGCGTGGGCAACTTCACCGTCCATCGCGTTGAGGAACTACCTCTAACCTGAACTTGCTGCGGGTCTACAGTGTATCCCGGTGCTAACTCCACCACTAGCCGCGCGGTCTGAGCATTAAACTGACCCGTTCGTACCGCTTGAACCGTACCTCCAATCATTTGACTGCTTTTAGGCCGTCCTAGCCGAATTCCAGGCAGGTCAATCACGATGCGCGTGGGATTGGCAATGAGTTGGGCTGTGGGCTGCACACCTTCATCGGTGGCAAGTTCTAACTGATTCTGGCGAGCATCAAACCGCCAGGATTGCAAGACATCAGCTTGGGCAGGAGCTGAAAGTAAAAGTGAACCAACAAGACCGGACACAAACCAGGGAAACTTGGCAACTGTTTGCATGTCGAGATTAAGGAGATGTGTGAGTAGGAGCGATGAAAAACATCAAGGTTTCAACAGAAGAGAATAGTTCCCTAGCTATTGAACAATGATTGTGGCGCGATCGCATCCCTGAATAAATTGGAGGAACTGCCTATCAGTCGTATCCTGTTCCTCATTTGTTCCACTATCTCAACTATCTCGGCGGAATCTCGAATCTAGAACCTTCTTCCTAGCAATAGATGCAGCGAACTAGGAATCAAATCTAATAGCTGAAGCAAATTGAAAGTCTATGTCGTTGAGGCTGAAATCTAACCAGTCGGAGCTGCCTAAACTTACTGTCCTAAACCTATCTTCACTAAATATCGACACTAAATGTCAGCCTAAACAACTGCATTAGCAGTTAAACCAGGTTCGGCAAGAAAGGCTTGGAGTAGAGCAACCGCTTTAGCAAACACATTTTCAGGAGCGCGATCGCAGGTGCATCCTAGTAAACGCTGCTGGCTGTCGCGGATTTCCGATTGCCAAAAGCCCGTGGAGGCAGCGCTAACTTCAATGGCAAATTGTTCTTGGCTCGCTGTACTCACTTGAAAATGCCAAGAGCCAGGTGCTGTGGCAGTGACTTTGATGTTTTGCTTTTTGAAGTCAATCTTCATACAACCCCTTACTGCTCGCTTACTTCATGATTACTTCATAGTTCTCTCACACTTCCTTGATAATTTAGTTCAGTAGAATCTGGGATCTTTGATAAAAATCAGTGCAAAAGTACTGAAGTACCCAACCCAAAATTTTCTTTCCTCAAACTTTTAGGTAAATTTTCTCTTTTCAGGAATAATTTGTCTTGCGATCGCTTAACGCCAGTCTTTCGCCGCTGCTTCTAAGACATAAGCTGATACCGCTTGAATCTGCACTTCGCTCAAGCGTTCCTGGAAAGCAGGCATGTTGTTTTTACCGTTGGTAACAAGGGTGGCGATCGCTGCCAAAGAATCGACCCCGTATTTTTTCAGCGCTTTCTGCTTCAGCGTCTTCCCCCGCCGGATAATGTTGCCGCCGTTGATATGACAGCCAGCGCAATGAACCTGAAAAATTTCTGCTCCTTGACTAATATCTGTAGCGGAAGCTGAGCTAGGAGCCGCAGTGAGGATCAAAGCGATCGCTAAAAGGAGAGCCAGCAGTTGTTTCATGAGATTTTTCTTCTGTAATCCAGAAATTATGAGCTAGAAATTATCAGCCAGAAATGATCAGGCAGGGATAAGCGAGAGAAACGGAGTCTACTCACCATAACTCTCTGATGCCTCTCCTATGGCCCATGCTTCTCCATTGTCGATCGCTTCTTGCAAAAACCGGATAGCTAGGCGTTTATAGGTTCCAGGCCCAACAAACTGCGGATAGGTATGGGAACGACTATAAATCCATACCAGATCGTCTCCTTCAAAGATTCGGATGTCTTGGAGTAAGCTTTTGCACTGAGATTGTAGAGATTTGGCGGTGTTGAGGGCATCTGTCCAGCGCCCAAACTCCTCAGAGAAATCGCGGGTAACAACTTTGAACATAGATTTGGTAGCAAGCATCGCTCTGCTAGTGTACTCTGTCCCTGAAGACCCAGGAATTACCTAAGATTTGGTAGCGCCTCAACTTTATTCTCTAGATTATGAACAAATGCAAATTTTTATCGGACTGTTCTAAAAAAACTTCTAAATTTTCTGATGACTCGATTTCCTCCAGTAATACGGTATGGGTTCATAGTTAATAAAGGCTATTATTTGATTCCAAATATTAGAGCATTGGTATAACGAGTAGAGAGAATCAGGTGTTGAAAGTCGTCCCACATGAGAGAAAAGCTAAAAAATATATAAAGAATCTCAACTTTTTCGTCCTATTAAATACCCCTTGACATTCGGCTAGATGTTAAAGATAAATGGTTAATGTCATATTTCAATAACTGTAATATCTATTCTATTAAAACGAGGTGACTTTAGGCTCTTACTGATTGATGGATAGAGTTAGAAGGAAGATTTTGTTGAGCAAGCAATTATTATGTCAGCTCTCTACTAGCAGCCAGATATGAAGAACTGTAGCAATCCAGACTCCGATCGAGCGCTCCATCTATCAATTATTACGCAGTTCTATCCACCTGATTATGCTGCTACTGGGCAACTTATTGAGGAACTGGCTTTTCAGTTAGGTCAGCAAGAAATTGAAGTTCAAATCTTTACAGGTCAACCAGGCTACGCATTTCAGCATAAATCAGCTCCAGCGGCTGAAAGCTTAGAAAAAGTATCCATCCGGCGATCGCGCACCACACAAATTTGGCCTCAGCGCATCCGGGGCAAAGTCATTAGTGGTTTGTTGTTTTGTCTGCGTTCTGGCGTTCATCTCCTCAAGCATTCCCAACGAGGCAACGTTCTTTTAGTTACAACAGCACCTCCGTATTTGCCAATTTTAGGTTTGCTAGCTAACTTATGCTTTAAGCTGCCTTATATCTGTTTGGTTTATGATCTGTATCCTGATGTCGCTATTCAACTCAATGTTGTCTCGCAAAAACACTGGGTAGCGCAACTTTGGCATGCTATTAATCGGGCTGTTTGGGGGCGATCGCAGCAAATTATTGTATTGAGTCCGACAATGAAGCAGCGAATTGTCAACCGATATCCAGCCTTAGCGGATAAAATTTCGGTAATTCATAGTTGGGCTGATCCTAATACCATTGTTCCGATCGCCAAACAAGATAATTGGTTTGCAACTCAGCATCATTTAACTGAAAAATTCACGGTGCTTTATTCTGGCAATGTAGGTCGTTGCCATGATATGGAAACTATCTTAAAAGCAGCAAACTACCTACAAAATGAAGCAATTCAGTTTGTATTTATTGGAAGTGGCGCGCAATATCAAGCGTGTGTCGAGCAAGCCAAAAGTTCAGGTCTAAGTAATTGTTTGTTTCTGCCTTACCAAGACAAACAAACTTTGCCCTACTCCTTGACTGCTTGCGATTTATCCCTGGTGAGCATTAGTCCCGGCATGGAAGGCTTAGTTGCTCCTAGTAAGCTGTATGGTACGCTTGCCGCTGGACGCCCTGTTGCTATTATTTGCGAACCCCATTCCTATCTGCGTCAAATTCTAGCAGCAGCTGACTGTGGTCGAGCTTTTGTGAATGGAGATGGTCAGGGTTTGGCTCACTTTATTCGCGATCTAGCTCAAAACACTGAGTTAGGCGTGCAGTTGGGTGCGGCGGGACGGCGTTATCTCATGAATCACTTTACCCCAGAGATCATTGCTAACCAGTACTCCACTGTGATCAAAGCCCAAACTAAAGCTCCGAGTCCCATATCCGTTGAGACTGATTCATCTTCATCCCCCTACTTTCGGTTAAGTCGTCCTTGGTTGAGCAGACTAGGCTTCTCTCGAAAAGGATAAAACCGGAAAGAGAAAAAGATAAAAAATATTGCTTGCTTCTTCCTAACCTAGGGATAACTAGGGATGATGAGATGGAATAACTTGAAATGCTTGGGGTATAGCAGTCAGTACTAAGGTCAATGCTATACCCCGATGCCTTATACCGGGTGATTTGCCAACTTTTAACTGGGTCTCATAGAACTTCCAGGGGCGCAGAGTCGCGTTTTTGGGTGTAGTAGCGATTGTAATAATCATAGGACTGAGTGGTATAGCCCTTAATCCCATTCGCCACAATACCCAGGACAGGGGTAGAAGCAATTTTTAGCCCATCCAAAGCCATTGCTAAAGTTGAGCGATCGGTTTTGCCAAGACCAACCACCATGATGATGCCATCAGTATAAGTTGCCAGAATACTACTATCGGCTAGACCCAAGACGGGAGGCGTATCATAGATCACTAGGTCGAAGCTTTCCTGTAGCTCTGCCATCAAGTTTTGCATCTTTTTGGAAGAGAGTAGCTTGGTGGGATCGGGAGGAATTTGCCCTGCGGTGATGATAAAGAGATTTTCATCGGTAGGCGATCGCTGAATCACCTCTTCGGCAGTTACATTGGTAGCAATCAGGTGGCTCAGCCCGCGCATGTTGGCTAGACCCAAGTAAGTATGAACCTGAGGACGGCGCATATCAGCATCAACCAATAAGACTCGCTGACCCATTGCTGCTGCTGCTTTTGCCAGTTGTAGTGAGATCGTTGATTTCCCTTCTGCAGGTACCGCTGACCCAATGACTAAAGAGCGAACAGGTGTATCTGAACCCAATAAACGAACATTGGTATAAAGCGATCGGAATGACTCTAGGAAAGGAGAAGCAGTGTAATGGCTAGGACTCGCTGCCGGGAAAGCGCTTAAGTTTTCATCTAATTGGAGTTGTCCAGGCTCAAGCGTTAAATTTTGGTGTTCTGGAAGCGTAAACCGAGGGGTTACATCACCATAGTTAGGCTCTGGCAAGCGTTTTTGAAAAGGAACCACGCCTAGGAGGGGGAGACGAGTCAAGTCCTTTAAATCTGTAGGCGAGTGGAAAACGTTATCCAGCTTCTCGCTCAGGAGCGCAGCCCCAGTTCCCAAGAGCAAGCCAGCCACAACACCTAAAGCCAAGTTGCGAGGCGTATTCGGTGAAATCGGTTGTTGGGGTTCTTGCGGGGCAGAAATCACTTGCCAAGGAATTGCTTTCTGGGCGGCTTCAATTTGCAGTGTTTCTTTCGTGCCCAAGAAGCGGTTGAGACTTTCAGTGGCGACCTTTAACTCTCGCTGCAAGTCAGTATATTGTCTGGCTAGTGCTGGTACTAGCTCAAAGTTTTGCTTGAGATTGCGCTCTACTTCTGCCAGGGCTAGGTTGCGCATTTGCAGTACTTGCACTTGATTGGCGGTATTGACCAACTGCTTACTAAGATCTAGGGAGATAGAGGTTAAGTTGCCATCGGCACCACTCGGTCGCGACTGGTTACCCAAAACCTTCTGGGACTCTTCATCTAGCAGTGCTTCTAACTGCTGTTTTTTGTCCTCTAAGATTTGAATATTTGGGCTAGTTGGCTGAAAACGAGCCAATTCGACCGCTGTTTGAGCTTCTACTTCTTGAATTTGGTTGAGGAGTTGTTGATAGCGGGGAGATTCACTCAGAGAAGAAGCTGCGATCGCCTCTGCGGGACGGTATCCGACTTGGTTGTATAAGGTAGTGTAAAGTGATTGAGCTTCTACCAACTGCGTGCGAGCTTCTTGTTGTTGTTTCTCAACATCACTGATCAGCTCTGACAGTTCATTCCCTCGCAATTCTGGATCAATCAGGCTGTATCTTTGGCGAAAATCTTCTAGCTGTTTTTGCAGGGTGCTTACCCGTTCACGCAGCTTAGGTAGTTGTTCATCAACAAACTGGGTTCCTTGCTGTAAGCTGACTTGCCGCTGCTGCACCCCGTAATTCAGGTATAGTGTTGACAAGTTTTCTAAAACGGTTTGCACTTTTTTAGGGTCAGAGTCGCGATAGCTAACCAACAGAATTTTTGTGTTGCTGAGCTGACTAATGGTAAGGTTTTGCACCAAAGAAGCATAGCTAAGGTCGGGGTATTGCTTCTGTAACTGCAATACTATTGGGGCTAATAGTTCTGGGCTACGCAGTACCTCAATTTGGGTGGCGTAGTCGAAGGTTGGTTGCAGAACGCTCTGATTGTCTTGCAGTAACTTCTGGGGCGTTTGGGTATCGGTGATAGGTTCGACCAGAACTTGAAAGTCCCCTTTGTAAATAGGAGTTCGAGTCCAAGTCCAACCCCAAGTGGTAGCTGTGACTGCGATCGCCACACTTGCCACAACCAAGGCTCGACGGCGTAAAACTTCTAGGAAATTTTTGAGATCTAGCTCGTCTTTGGCATAGTAGGGCTGTGGTGCATAATACGTCAGCGGTAGAGCGTGAGGTTGCATCTCGCCAGCGGGCTGCGGCTGTCCTGGTACTAAAGGATAGGAGTATGGTTCCATCTGCATAAGTTGCCTACTATTTACCCTAGAAGATGAGTCTGGTGAGGATCAAAGACCGAGGAGCCTAAAGAGACCGAAACCACTGGTCAGCGGTGAGAGCACAGTGCCGACTGCGTCTGAAAACCCAGAAATGCCCGATCGCTTGACAATAATAGTGTCATTGTTCCGTAAGGGGGGATTGTCTTTGTCACTCAACCCCTTGGAGAAATTAATCGCGACTTGCTGTCGGGACACAGTGCCATTAGGATTGAGCCGAATTAGCTCTACCGAGCCTTTTTTCGCTCTGCGGTTAAAGCCTCCTGCTGCCAATAACCCTTGATTGAGGGGGCTGTTGGGTGGCACTTCTACTGCACCAGGCTGTACAACTTCACCCACCACATTGACCGTAATTTTGCTGGGTGAAAAACTCGCTGAAGCCAGCTCTGTGACTTCCGTGGGGGTCATGGCCGTTGCCGTGGGGATCGTGATTGTATCTCCTTCTTGCAGGGGAATATCTTGACGCACATCCCCATCCTGTAACAGCTTCCAGAGATCCACACCAATGACTTGATCTGCTCCTGTTTTCGTCATCCGCCGTAATTGAATTTGACGGATATCCGCTGATTGCGTAATGCCTCCTGCCACTTGAATCGCTCGCGTCAGAGTGGGCATTTGCACTCCCCCACCTGACTCTGCCTGCCCCTCCACATTTCCTGTTAGGGTATAGGGCCCAGGACGGTTCACTTGCCCCACAACGGCAATTCGTAGCGGTTCTGCTTTACTGGCCGCAAAGCTAGCCGCAGCTAGTTGATTGGCTTCAGCTAAATTAACAGTTTTTTGTGTAGGGATAAAAACGGTATCGCCATCTCGCAGCAGTAGGTCTTGCCGTAAATCTCCAGTTTGCAGAAGTTGCCAGAGATCGACTGTTAAGATTTGCTCGCCACCCATATTCAGAGGCCGAGCCCGCCGGACTTGTACCTGCCTGGTATCAGCCGCTTGGGTGATTCCTCCCGCCAATTGCACCGCACGAGTGACCGTGGGCACCCCTTGCTCACCACTGGGGGACACCGTATAAGAACCGGGATGGCTGACCTCTCCGGCGATCGCAATCTTGAGGGGTCGTGCGCTCAGCAAGGTCATCGTCACTAGGGGCCGCTTAATGATGGGGGCATATTTGGCCGAGAGAATCGCAGAGGCTTGCTTGAGCGTCATGCCTTGGACAGGTACCGTGCCAATCAGGGGTAAATTCAGAGAACCATCGGATAAAACTTGGTGCTCTCCGCTGTACTCTGGAACCTGAAAGATATCTAGACGCACGCGATCGCCCGCTCCCAATTGGTAGCCATCCTGGGAAACATCCATGGCTGGGCTTGATGGAGGTAGACTCGCAGGCGCTAAGCTGGGAGGCGCTAATATGGGCATTTGCGCCCACCCAGAAGCAGCAGTGCTGCCTAGGAGCAATAAGCTGGTAAAAGTAATATGGCTAAAGGAAAATCCAATTCTCTGGTTGTTCGGTTGACGCATTAGAAGCCGACTGCCTTTTTTTCTTCATGATTGGGTTGAAGTGAGCGCACCTGAAATCAAATTTTTGAGTAAATTACCTCGACCCTATGACTTGGTGATGGCAGGGAATTTGAAAGCATGAAGACTTTTCAATAAACAATGCCATACTTTTGCAAAACAGGATGAGTTATTTATGAATAGTTCAACTACTTAGTTAGAACAACTATTTAGAATTAGTTAAACATCCCTAGCTAATCTTTAGATTTAGCTCACCTATACTCGTTACTAGTTCGGGCGTGTCAACGCAAATCCGGATTACAAACGGGGGTCCCTGGATCACTGAAAACAGCAATTGGGTCAGCATCGAGAAATACAGGTGAGACAAGTATTACGGCAAATTAAATGGCTGATCGAAACCATCCGACTCCAGTGGCATAGCTGGCTGCGCGGAAAACCACGACAGCGATCTTCCTACCAGCGCCAAACCCCTTTTAGTTGGGTGATCCCCGGTAAGTTGGCTGTGGGAGGGTTACCCCAAGCGGCAGATCACTCCCGGCTAGTTGCAGCCAATATTAAGGTCGTGCTTTCTCTCTGTGCAGAAATTGAAGGTTCCTTGCCAGAAGGCATTACACAGGATTTCAATTGCCTCCGATTTATCTTGCCCGATCGTTACTATACGACTCAGCTGGAGGTGCATCAGCTGGCTAAGGCAGTTGAAATTGTGCATCAGAGTGTGCAGAACCATCTCCCGGTCTATGTTCATTGCTTGGCAGGCATTGAGCGATCGCCGACAGTCTGTATTGCCTACCTCTGCCTTTACCAAAATTTGGAACTCTGGGAAGCTTTGAACTGGATTAAGCAGGTGCATCCTTCCGCTATGCCCAACGAAGCGCAGTTACGGGCTCTGCGCGAGTTTCTGCAAGTTCATCAAAATTTATAATTTCTTTAGAACTTCAATACCTTCAAGAGCTGAATCCTAGTTCACCAAAATTAACCTTTATTGCGTTTTGGAAAGCACGTAAATTTTTCTAAGCCTCCAGTGTCTAGAGAAATTTAGGAAAACTCTACTCCTTTCTGTAGTTCAGCAATCTGTGCCTTCTAGAGTATCTTAGGCTGGTGAAATGGACCTGGCATAATGAGGCGTAAGCATGGCTGAGCGCGTACTAGTCGTTGGAGCAACAGGAGGCGTAGGGCAACTAGTAGTGGCAAAGCTGCTAGAAAAAGAATTCTTGGTGCGAGTCCTTAGCCGTAGTGCTCAGAAAGCTCAGCAGATGTTTGGCGATCGCGTGGAGGTGGCAGTAGGAGATATCCGTCAAGCCGAAACGCTTCCGGCAGCGATGCCAGATATTACTCACATTATTTGTTGTACTGGAACAACGGCTTTTCCTTCATCTCGTTGGGACTTTGATCTGCCATCCCAGACAGGTCTACAACGCTGGCAGCAATGGGGCAAGATTTATTTTGATGCTAACTACCGTAATGCCAGCACTCAGAATAGTCCCGAAAAAGTAGATGCCGAGGGAGTGACCCATCTAGTGCAGACTACGCCTAGGGACTTAAAGCGATTTGTGTTTGTTTCATCCTGTGGCGTGGAGCACAAGGATAAACCACCTTACAATTTATTAAATGCTTATGGCGTGCTGGATGCAAAGCAAAAAGGAGAACAAGCGATCGCGCAGTCTGGGTTGCCTTACACCATTATTCGACCTGGGCGATTGATTGATGGTCCTTATACTTCCTATGATCTCAATACCTTGTTGAAGGCTACAACCGGAGGTAAGCAAGGAGTGGTGCTGGGGACAGGAGATCAATTATCTGGGCAAACAAGTCGAATTGATGTAGCCTCTGCCTGCGTCGAGTGTTTAGATCATCCAGCTACTGCGCGTAAGGTATTTGAAATCGTGAATCAGGGGAAGAGACCCGCAGATCTCAATTGGTCGAGCTTGTTCGCTCAACTCGCCTAGGGTAAAGCACTTGAGGCAAGTTACCTCACAGAGAAAAATCAAGGCAGCAGAAATCAAGGCAGCAGAGATAACCAATTTCCAAAAGTTATTTTTGGCGCACCTTAGCTGTTACGAAAATTAAGGGAACTCTAAGTGTAACAACCCTTGAATTCTGAGTTGAACCGTGACTATGCTGCCCCCCCACGACATCAATTCATCTTTGACTCGGGAAGTATTACTCCACCGGATTGCTAACCGTATCCGTCAATCCTTAGAACTTCCAGAAATCTTAAGCAAGACAGCGGCAGAAGTACGGTCTTACTTAGGAACGGATCGAGTCAAGATTTACCAGTTTCAACCAGACGGTCATGGAATTGTGATTGCTGAGTCACTTCAGAGCGATCGCCTACCTTCCTTATTCGGGCTGCATTTTCCTGCCGATGACATCCCCCCCTATGCACGGGAGTTGTTCGTTCGCGCTCGGCAACGTTCAATCGTGAATATGAGCACTCATGAGGTAGGCATTAGCTCCCTCAACTGCCCCGAAAGTGGAGAACTGCTTAACGATAACGATACAGATATCCGGTATCGACCTGTCGATCCTTGCCACCAAGAGTACCTGATGGCAATGGGTGTGCAGTCTTCAATTGTGGTTCCGGTGCTGCTCGAAGCAGAAGCAACCGGATCTGCTCAAACTTCCTCTCTCCAATCCCAGACTCAACTTTGGGGTCTCTTGGTTTCCCATCACGCCGAGCCTCGTACAGTCACGGAAGAAGAGTTGCAGTTTATCCAGGCGGTCGTAGACCAAGTCGCTGTTGCCATTGCCCAATCAATTTTGCTGGAGCAGGTGCGAGCCCAAGCCCGACAAGAAGCCAACCTGAATCGAGTCACAGCCCTGCTACAAACCTCTCCCACCGTAAACTGGCAAGACGCTCTAGAGGAAGCCGCTGATACTCTTGATGCTGGCGGCAGACTCTATCTGTTTCCGGATGCCCATCAACCTAGAGAACTTTACACTCACGGCGAACAGCCTAGCTTCATTGATCCTGCTCAGAAGCGCTTCATTGAGGAGAACTTAGTGTGGCAGAAGTATCTACACTCAGTCTTGAATACTTCTACGGATGGGACAGGGTATCAGCCTTGGTCGATTGAGTGGATGCGGGCTGTTTACGCACTAGCAGAACCGACTCAATCTACAAAACCAGTGGCTTTATCCTGGGCGGTCAATGATATTTATCAAGAACCCCTGTTTCGAACCTTAGCCCCCTTCTTCAATGACACCAGGATTCGCAGCACCTTAATTATTCCTCTCAAGCATGGCGCTCAAGTCATTGGTTGTCTCACCTTCTTCCGCAGTGGACTCGATACTGAAACCCTTTGGGCTGGGTATCACAATCCGGATACACGCCAGTTGATGGCACGGCAATCTTTCGACGTATGGCGGCAAATCCAGAAGGAGCGATCGCAAAGTTGGGTCGAAGAAGAGATCAAATACGCCCAAGTCCTGGGGGAACGCTTCTCCGCAACAGCAAAACAATATCGGCTGTACCAACAGGTGCAAGGGCTGAATGCTAATTTAGAGCGGCAGGTTGAAGAACGGACGGAAGAACTGAAACAGCGTTCTGAGCAGCTTCAGCAAGCAAACATAGAATTAGAGCATTTAGTAGATCGCCAGACAACTCTGTCTCGCATCGTGGCTAAAATCCGTCAGTCTTTAGAGATTGACACCATCTTTCAAATCACTACGCAAGAACTCAGCCAAGTGCTCAAAGCAGAACGAGTGGCTGTGTATCGTTTCACTCCTGACTGGGGCGGAGGATTTGTTGGGAACTACGAAGCCACTACATCGGAATGGCAAAGCATTGGTCATCTGGGCGTAAACATGGTTTGGGATGACACTCACCTCCAGGAAACCCAAGGTGGACGATATCGCAACGGTGAGATTTCCGTTGTCAATGACATTTACCAGCCAGGATATGCCCAGTGTCACATCGACTTGCTGGAGCAGTTTGAGATCAAGTCTTTTATGGTTGTGCCACTCTTTGTCGGTCCGAACCTGTGGGGTCTACTAGGTGTTTATCAACATTCTACGACTCGTCAGTGGAAACAATCGGAAGTTGAGTTTGTCAGCCAAATCGCTACCCAACTAGGGGTAGCACTACAACACGCGCAATTGCTGGCAAATACTAAAGAACAGGCTGCACAACTGGCAAAAACCTTAACTGACCTGAATCAAACTCAACTTCAGTTAGTGCATAGCGAGAAGATGTCGAGCTTAGGCCAACTTGTGGCTGGCATTGCTCACGAAGTCAATAATCCTATCAACTTCATTCACGGCAACTTAGCGCCGATTCAGGAGTATACCCAAACCTTACTAGATCTAATTCATGCCTATCAGCAGGAACATCCTACTCCATCAGCAGATCTAGATCAGCAGCTTGCTGACAGCGACCTCAGCTACATTGAGGAGGATTTTCCAAAACTGTGTGCTTCGATGAAGCTGGGCACTGACCGCATTCGGGAAATTGTCCGTTCTTTGCGTAACTTCTCGCGTCTTGACGAAGCAGATGTGAGAGCAGTTGATCTACATGAAGGGTTGGAGAGTACACTTTTAATCCTGCAACATCGATTAAAGCCAGGAATGTCTAACGCTGTGATTGCGATCGAGAAATACTACGGGGAGTTGCCGTTAGTAGAATGCTACGCTGGACAGCTCAACCAAGTTTTTATGAATTTGCTGAGTAATGCGATCGATGAATTAGGAGAGGCTGTCACTGAGAATGCAACTTCGCCTAAAGCTATCACCATTGCAACCCGCTGTGTCAATGCCGAGTGGGTAGAGGTGTCGATTCAAGATAACGGTCGAGGTATTCCAGAAGCGGTTCAAGCTAAGTTGCTGAGCCCTTTCTTCACAACTAAACCAATAGATCAAGGAACTGGTTTGGGCTTATTTATTAGTCATCAAATTGCTGAGAAGCATCATGGTGAGTTAGTTTGCCACTCTGAGTTAGGGCAGGGCACGGAATTTGTCCTGAAGCTACCAGTGAAGCAAAAACCACACCCAGAAAAAACATCCTGATCAGCAGTACGCCAACCAGGATGCTTCCAGATTATTCCTCTATCTCTAAGCAATAGGGCTCTAAGAAATAAGGAGGTGCCAAATTAGCGCTATGCCGCAGCTTGACGCTCTTTAGTTTCCTTGATCACTTCTTCCGCGATGTTGTTCGGGCAAGGTGCGTAGTGAGAGAAAGACATAGAGAACTGACCTCGACCTGATGTCATGGTACGTAGGTCACCAATGTATCCAAACATCTCACTCAATGGCACATCTGCTTTGATCCGAGCACCAGTCGGGCCTGTCTCCTGAGATTTCATCATGCCCCGACGACGGTTAAGGTCGCCAATGACATCTCCCATGTAGTTGTCTGGTGTAAACACATCGACATTCATGATGGGCTCTAGCAGTTGGGGGCTAGCCTTAGGCATGGATTGCCGATAAGCTGCCTTCGCTGCGATTTCAAACGCCATCGCCGACGAGTCAACCGGGTGGAAACCGCCGTCTAGCAGGGTGAACTTTAGGTCTAGGCAGGGGAATCCAGCCAATACGCCTTTGCCAATGCAACTCTCAAAGCCTTTTTGCACCGCAGGCCAGTATTCTCTGGGAACACTGCCACCTGTCACCTTGGACTCGAATACAAAACCAGTGCCAGGTTCGCCAGGTTCGACGACGTAGCCAATCTTGGCAAATTGGCCCGAACCACCCGACTGCTTCTTATGGGTGTAGTCATCTTCTAGGCGCTTAGTAATAGACTCACGGTAAGCAACCTGGGGTTTACCAACTTCCACTTCTACGCCGTGGGTGCGCTTGAGGATGTCAACTTTGATGTCTAGGTGTAGCTCACCCATCCCTTTAAGAATGGTTTCGCCGCTCTCCTCATCCGTAAACATGTGGAAGGAGGGGTCTTCCTGAACCATTTTGGTCAGTGCCGTCACCATCTTCTCTTCACCACCTTTTGCTTTTGGCTTCACCGCGATCGAGATTACGGGTTCTGGGAAGACCATCGGCTCTAGGGTCGCAGGCTTCTTGGGATCGCAGAGAGTATGCCCTGTCTGGACATTCTTCATACCAACGATCGCGACAATGTCACCCGCCTGAGCCGACTCAACTTCTTCACGGGAGTTAGCATGCATCTCAACCAGGCGACTGATCCGCTCGGTTTTACCTGTAGCCGTGTTGAGTACGGTGTCACCTTTGGACAACTTACCGGAGTAGATCCGGGTAAAGGTGAGTGCGCCAAAGCGATCGTCCATGATCTTGAATGCTAAGGCTCGCAATGGCTTCTCGGAGTCAACATAGGCAAACGTACCCATCTCATTGCCTTCAAGGTCCATCTCAGGCTGGGGCTTGACTTCCATCGGGTTGGGTAGGTAGTCTACTACCGCATCCAAGACCAGTTGTACTCCTTTGTTCTTGAACGAGGAGCCGCAGTAGGTGGGGAAGAAAGCTAGGTCGATGGTGCCCTTACGGATACACCGCTTAATTTCGTCGATGCTTAGCTCTTCACCTTCGAGGTATTTCTCCATCAGCTCATCGTCTTGCTCGACTGCAGTTTCAATCAACTGCTCACGGTAGGTCTCAACCTGATCGACCATGTCGGCAGGAACTTCCTTGATCTGATAGTTCATGGGATCGCCAGAGTTATCCCACACCCATGCTTTACGGGTTAGTAGATCAACGACGCCACTAAACTGCTCTTCAATGCCGATGGGCAACACCATGACCAAAGGCTTAGCAGCTAGGACTTGGTCAACTTGCTTGACGACGCGGTAAAAATCAGCCCCAGTGCGATCGAGCTTGTTGATATAGATAACCCGAGACACCTTGGAGTCGTTGGCATAGCGCCAGTTAGTTTCGGATTGAGGTTCAACACCACCGGAACCGCAAAAAACGCCGATGCCACCATCCAGAACTTTAAGGGAGCGATAAACTTCAATGGTGAAGTCCACGTGCCCTGGGGTGTCAATGATATTCAGTTGGTGGTCGTTCCAGAAGCAGCTTGTCGCAGCGGATTGAATCGTGATCCCACGCTCTTGCTCCTGTTCCATGAAGTCAGTGGTTGCTGCACCTTCATGAACCTCGCCAATTTTGTGGATTTTACCAGTCAGTTTCAGAATTCTTTCAGTTGTAGTCGTTTTACCCGCATCGACGTGAGCGAAGATGCCGATATTGCGATAACGAGTCAGGTCTTTCATAGTTGCTCTCTAGATTAAATGCGACAAACTGTTGGCGACCACCTACAGGCGTTACTCAGAGGGAATCGATGTTGCTTTTGTAGCCAGTATGGGCTGGATTTCGTCACTGGAAATCTTAGGAAACCCTTTTCCACGCTCTCGGCAACGTTGCTAATTGTAAAGTGTTGTGATGTAGAACTGACAGCAAAATTTTGCAAAAATTTAGGTCTTACACCACTTGTTTAACACTCACTTAAACGATACGGAGATGTTTGCGATCGCGAGTTCCTCCTGTAGAGTTTTGTTTGCTGCGCTTCGGTGTAGCTGCAACCTCCGATTTGGGTTGCTGAGGGCGGCCTTGATTGGAGCGCTTCCGATTCGCTTGGCCTGTCTGAGGCCCCTCTGAGGCGGCTGGTTCATATCCGGGAACTACATCTTTAATAAAGGTACGATTGAGCAATCGTTCAATGCTTTTCAAAAAGGGGTATTCTTCACTGCAAACCAGCGAAACCGCTCGTCCAGCGTTGCCTGCCCGCCCCGTCCGGCCAATGCGATGCACATAGTCCTCTGGAACATTGGGTAACTCGAAGTTGACCACATAAGGCAATTGATCAATATCGAGACCTCGCGAAGCTACATCGGTGGCTACTAAAACCCGCACCTTGCCCTGCTTAAAGTCACTAAGCGCACGGGTGCGAGCTGCTTGGGTTTTGTTGCCATGAATCGCTGTACTTCTCAGCCCATCTTTTGCCAGTTGTTCGGCGAGGCGATTGGCTCCATGCTTGGTGCGGGTAAAGACCAATACTTGTTGCCAATTGTGGAACCCGATCATATGAGAGAGCAGTTCGCGCTTGCGATCGCGATCGACGAGATGCACGACTTGAGTCACCTGCTCCGCAGCGGTGTTGCGGGGAGCCACTTCGATCAGAGTAGGAGACTTGAGCAAGGTGTTGGCAAGTTTCTGAATTTCTGCCGAAAAAGTAGCAGAAAACAGGAGTGTTTGTCGGGATGCAGGTAGCTTCGCCAAGACCTTGCGAATGTCATTAATGAAGCCCATGTCTAGCATGCGATCGCACTCATCTAGCACTAAAATCTCGACATGAGATAGATCAACCGTTTTCTGGCTGAGATGGTCCAACAAGCGACCTGGAGTAGCAACGACAATATCAACTCCTCGACGCAGCAGTTGGATTTGCGGCTCAATGCCAACGCCACCATAAACGACGGCTGAGCGTAACGACAGGTACTTGCCATAAGTTTTAACGCTATCGCTCACCTGAGCGGCCAATTCACGAGTGGGGGTCAAAATGAGGGCACGAGGGCTGCGACGACTTGGGCTAGAGCCAGATCTGCTCAATCGTTGCAGTAGAGGTAGCGTAAAGCCAGCCGTCTTGCCCGTGCCAGTTTGAGCGCTGGCAAGAATGTCTTGCCCTTTGAGGACGGCAGGAATCGCCTGCTCTTGGATGGGAGTGGGCTGGTCGTAGCCCTGCTCGGCAACCGCACGAAGTAATTCGGTCGAGAGGCCGAGGTGATGAAATGTCATAGTTAAAATTGCTCCTAGTGGTGCCCCTATCCCAAATCAGTACCTGGGACCAGTCTAAGAGCAGGAAATCTGTGTAGTTGGATGGCTCGGATAAGCAAACTCCAATATGCCAGCAACAGACCGGAATGTACTGGCAGAAATTCATCTTAACAGAAATTTAGAACAAAGTGTGTAGGTTGGCGATCGCTCTATATAACCACCCAGTTAAGCACCTGATCCAAAGCTCGAGAATCCCTGGAATTCGGCCTATCTAAGACTATAATGGTCAGTAATCTAAGGAAAAGCTGGCCTATAAGTTCATGGGGATGAACCTGACCAGCGCTCTCTTGGTTGCACTAGTTTAACGATCCCGATTTCAGAACACGCCCTCTACAGTAGTCTGAAATTTTGGGTCGTCGGTTTAATGCAAGCATTTATACCTACCCAGGTATAACACAATTTTGCCTCCTCGTTGGCCTCTGCCCAGAATATCGAGTCGCGATCGCTCTTTAAACTAATGTCACCTGAGGTCACAAAGCCGATCGCACTTATCACTTTTCTGTCACATTTATTGCTGACATTAGAAGTAAAGCCTTAATCACATATATGGCTATGGCCCTTGATCAAGGCAAGGTTGAGGCGGCAGGCCAAGTAGCTCATTACGCTCGCTATGTGGATTGGATTGTCACGCTCAAACTACAGCGGAGGGTTTAGCGGGGAAAACTCTTTACTTTTTAGGCATGACTACAGCCTCTTGGAGACCGAAACGTCGGTCAATGCGGCGATCGCTTAACCCTGCGGGCAGCCGACCTTACTAACTAAGCCTTCGAGTTTTAAGGGGCCATTGATTGAGGGGGAGACAAACCTAGAAGACAAACCGCGATCGCTCACTTAATTTTTGTTTAATTGGCTAGAATTTATTCACTTTACTCTTAGGCGCAACTGTCATGATTGGACTTTTATTGACCTGGTTAATTACGACAATTAGCTTTTTAATTATTTCTCGGCTACCGCTTGGAATTGAAATTGACAGCTTTGGCAAAGCAGCTCTATCCGCTGCTGTTTTTGGAGTTTTAAACGCACTATTGCGGCCTATTCTTGCCTTTTTTACCTTCCCCTTCCTCCTTCTCACCCTCGGTTTGTTTGCCTTTATTTTGAATGCCATCATCTTTGGCTTAGCTGCCTTGATAGTCCAAGGATTCCGCCTGAGATGGGGGATTTGGAGCGCTTTGTTAGGCTCCATCACCTTAGGAATTGTGAATTCTGTCCTCTTTAGAGTTCTGGCATCACTGAATCTGTAAATAGCCTCAATTTAGTCTCCTCAAGCTAGTTTTCCTAAGCAATTTCTACTAATCTTTGATTCGGTAATATGCCAATCTTCTAATGTTTTCCTGGGGTAGTCCTAGCTCTTGAGGAATCAGCAATTCTAATTGACTAGATTCGGTTGTTGGAAACTCAAACTCTAGCTTTGTTAGAGCGGAGTCTGAGGTTTTTACCGCTACTCTAGTCACTGCTTGAGGCTTAAAAATGTCAACTTGAATAGATGTCACTGTTGCGGAAAGCTGAATTTCCAACTGAGTATCGGCCTGAAGCTTAGAAACGGTTCCATAAGAACGGCTCAGCACTCGCTCTGCCAGCAAATTGCCACTGAACCAAAAGACTAACCCGAGTAAAGGGAGAGGGAGCCAGAATTCTAAGCCAAAAGACCCTAAAACACGTCGCCAACGGGAAGAAAACATTAGGAAAGCAGTGACTCAATGTTACTGAATGATAAATATTGATCTTACTAGCCATTTTAAGGGCTGAAATCCTACCCCTGAGAGACGAACTCATCCACTAGATGCCCTAAGTTTGAATCGATGAGAACAAAGAGCAAGCGATGCAGATACTGCTCGTTGAGGATGACCCTGAACAACTAGAACCTCTACATACCGCCCTATCTGGGGCTGGACATAACGTAGATGGGGTGGAAGATGGTGAGATGGCTGAATGGTTGCTATCCCAAAGAGATTATGAATTGCTCATCCTTGATTGGATGTTACCCAATGTCAGTGGCCTCAGTCTCTGCCGCCAATATCGCCGCTTGAACAAAACAGCCCCTGTGTTAATGCTGACAGCGAGGGATACAATTTCAGATAAAGTGACAGGTCTAGATGCTGGAGCAGATGACTACCTAGTGAAGCCTGTAGATCTGATTGAGCTACTGGCAAGAGTGCGTGCTTTAGGACGGCGATCGCCCCTTTGGCAAGGAGAGATCCTGAGGACTGCGGATCTTCAGCTAAGTGCATCTAGTCTGACGGCTCAACGAGGACAGTGCACCGTGGAACTCTCTAGTCAAGAATTTCAATTGCTAGAGCATCTGATGCGTCATCCTCACCAGATATTAACTCGTGCTCAGATTGAACAAGCGCTCTGGGAGTGGGGTCAAGAACCAGAGAGTAATGCCTTGACAGCCTTGGTACGCCGGGTTCGACAGCGCTTACAAGTTGTGGGTGCAGCCAGTTGGATCGAAACTATTTATGGCATGGGCTATCGCCTCAGCCCTCCCAGCGAACCATGACAACCCATTGCTAAATGTTCAACCGCAGTCGTCGTAACTTAGCTCGTTGGTTTACCCTGTCAATGGGAAGTATTCTGGTTGTCTTTACAGGAGTACTCTATAACCAAGAAGTCAATGAACGGCTAGAAGATATAGACCGACTGCTCTATAAGAAAGCCAGTGTCATGGCGGCAAAT
This sequence comes from Trichocoleus desertorum ATA4-8-CV12, assembly GCA_019358975.1. Classification (NCBI taxonomy): domain Bacteria; kingdom Bacillati; phylum Cyanobacteriota; class Cyanophyceae; order Leptolyngbyales; family Trichocoleusaceae; genus Trichocoleus; species Trichocoleus desertorum. The sequence continues at coordinate 71,837 of JAHHIL010000016.1, read as the reverse complement.
GTGCAGTTCAGACGCTACTCAAACCAGTGGCAAGTCAAGCTAGACCGAGTTCCTTTCTTAGGGAGTAACCCGCTACCCCCCGACAGTGAAATTGTTTATGCCCGTTGGTATAACGCTCAGGGAAATTTGGTGCAATATTTTGGTACTCCTCCGCCAGAGCAGTTGCGCACCCAGATGACCACCATCTCCGCTTTTCAAACGATCAAAACTACTGATAACTTATCAGGCCCAAAACCCCTTTGGCTGCGTCAGGTTACCTTGGCTGTGCAAGAATCTGGCATAGACATTGGCTATCTCCAAGTTGGCATCCCACTGACTCCTACCCAAGAAGCTCTGCGAGGGTTTCTGCTTTTATTGACGTTGGCAGTCCCTATCACCCTAGGTCTGATTGCTGGCGCAGGTTGGATTTTGGGAGGATTGGCAATGCAACCTATCCATCAAGCCTATGAGCAGCTGCAGCGCTTCACCGCCAATGCTTCTCATGAACTGCGAACTCCTTTGGCTGTAGTGCTTAGTAATGCTCAGGTAGCACTTCTCACACCGACTCAAGATGCGGCTCAGCAACGTCTCCGCCTAGAAAAAATTGTGGAGGTGACGAAGTCCATGAGTCATTTGATTGGGAATCTACTGCTGCTAGCCCGTCATACAACCTACCTGAATACCGAGTCTCTAAAAACCATTGATCTCACTGACCTATTGCGATCGCTCCTCAACTTTTATACGCCACAAACCACAGAGAAAGCTTTGAGCTTGGCGAGCTATTTGCCTCCGTACCCAATCAAACTGCGAGCCGAGCCAGATTTAGTTCGTCAAGCGGTGAGTAATCTCTTGAGCAATGCGCTCAACTATACTCCCGCTGGCGGAACTGTTCAGGTGCGTTTGTTTGTCCAAGCACATCAGGTAGTGATTCAAGTCGAGGATGATGGGATAGGCATTCTAGAGGAAGATCTGTCTCGTATCTTTGAGCGCTTTTATCGAGTGAATCAAGATCGCTCAAAACAGTCTGGTGGGTTTGGCTTAGGATTGGCGATCGCGCAACAAATTATTGAGGCTCATCAAGGACATATCACTGTTACCAGCCAATTCGGGCAGGGAACTACGTTTCAAATTGAGCTGCCCCTGCGATAAACGCGATCGCTGACCATAAAACTTTGTAGCGATCTTTAGCTCTGTCACTTTCTAATCACATTCGTTGCTGAAACTAAAGATATTAAAGTTAATGCTTCGGCAAGATGGATTATGAATACCCGTTGTCCTAAAGACACTCTCATATTACTCGGTCTTGGTATATTAGCGATCGCCTGGAATGGCCTACCTGCCCAAGCTGAGGTGGTTAGCTCCGACCTCAACACTACCGCGCCTAACACAGTTGATGATACAGCAATATTAGAGAGTGATTCCACAGATCTGGTGATCGCTCAAACCATTTCACCCGGTACCGCTACCCGTTCTGGCTCTAGTTATGTCGGCGTAGGTGGCAACATTGGCCTCAGTGGTAGAACAGCTTTAGGCGACGGAAATTTCGCTGTCTTTAGTAAAGTTGGGCTGACTGATAATGTGTCCGTTCGCCCTGCTGCCATAGTTGGTAATAGAGCTACTTTCCTATTGCCTGTGACGGTTGACTTCCCCACAGCAGCGGCAAGCGGAGATGGTCGTCTTAGCATCGCTCCCTATGTCGGTGGGGGTGCTGTTCTTTCAACCGGAAGAGATAGCCGACTGCGGCCTATGGTGACGGGTGGCGTAGATGCTCCTATCTCTGACAGCCTCACGGCTACAGCTGGGGTCAATGTAGGGTTCCTTCGCAGAACCGAAGTGGGATTACAACTAGGACTAGGTTACAACTTCTGACGGCTTAAAGACAATGTTGAGTCGTGATCAAATATGTATATTACAGACCAGAGATCCTTTCTGCATAAGGATTTAACGTGAATAAACGTGAAACCTATCAATCACACAATTTCCCTCTCATTGCAGCAGCGGCCCCAAAGCCTACTTTATCTTTTACAGACGCAGTTGCTCTGATTGTCGGCATTGTTATTGGGGCAGGGATTTTTGAAACACCTAGCTTGGTAGCAGCAAATGCAGGTAGTAAAGTAGAAGTAGTATTACTCTGGCTCTTAGGAGGGGGTATGTCACTGCTGGGAGCCCTCTGTTACGCAGAACTAGCGACTACCTATCCGCATGTGGGAGGAAACTACCACTATCTAATGCGAGCTTTTGGTAGGCGGGCAGCTTTTCTGTTTGCTTGGGCCAGGATGACTGTCATCCAAACAGGTTCGATCGCCCTGCTCGCTTTCGTTCTAGGCGATTACGCTTCTCAGTTATTTCGGCTTGGCCCCTTCTCTGCTTCTCTCTATGCCGCCCTCGCGATCGCCTGTCTAACTGGCCTCAATATTCTGGGGGTACAGCAGGGGAAATGGGCACAAAACTGGCTGACCGTTGCCCAAGTTCTGGGGCTTTTACTAGTGGTCGTGGTGGGGATGGCCTTTATCCCTCTGGCTCCATCGGTGCCTTCTACCACCTCATCCCAAGGTACGCTAGGACTCGCTCTGCTATTTGTATTGTTGTCCTACGGTGGCTGGAACGAAGCGGCTTATATCTCTGCAGAAGTTCAGGATGGTCGGCGCAACATTGCGCGATCGCTACTTTGGAGTGTTGGTATTATTACCACCATCTATTTACTAGTTAACCTGGCCTATCTGCAAGGCTTGGGGCTAGCGGCGATGGCCGAATCAGATGCGATCGCTGCGGATCTAATGCGCCAAGTCTTGGGTGCGCCAGGAGCAGCTTTCATCAGCCTCTTGATTACCATTTGTACCTTGAGTTCAATTAACGCCACCATCTTCACGGGAGCTCGGACGAATTACGCCTTGGGGCAAGATTTTCCCCTATTTTCGTTCTTAGGCCGTTGGCAGCCAAACTCTAATACCCCCGCTGCTGCCCTTCTAGCTCAAGGGGCGATCGCGCTGGCTTTGGTTCTATTGGGAACGGTCACTCGTCGAGGCTTTGAGACGATGGTGGACTACACAGCTCCCATCTTCTGGTTTTTCTTTCTGCTAACTGGAGTGGCGCTTCTCGTGCTGCGAAAACAAGAGCCCGAAAGACCCCGTCCGTTTCAGGTTCCTCTTTATCCCTGGATACCCTTGCTGTTTTGCCTCATCAGCCTCTATTTACTTTACTCCAGCCTAGTTTATACAGGCATAGGCGCATTTCTAGGAGTAGCTGTGGTGTTAGCGGGTATTCCCCTACTCTGGTGGAGTCGCAGGCGATAAGCCAAAGCTGAGTTCAATATCACGAACAAAACCATACTAAACCCACTAAAGGAGATCTAAATCATGCAACTACAAAGAATCTTTTTGTTATTTGCTAGCGTTGGAGTCGTTAGTTTAGGGACTGCCGCCTGCACCCAACAGCGCAATTTTGAAGCCGATGCTCAAAGCAGTACTCAAACTAACACAACAACAGTTGCACCCACCGCTCAACCCCAAGGACGGCAAGCAGATGTGCCCTTTGTCCCAACTCCCCCCGAGGTAGTTACGGGCATGCTGGAGCTAGCTAAAGTAGGCCCTAACGATGTTCTCTACGATTTAGGCAGCGGTGATGGTCGCATTGTAATCGCGGCGGCAAAAGAGTTTGGGACTCGCGGTACCGGAATTGATATCAATCCAGAATTAGTGCAGCAAAGCCGAGAAAATGCTCAACAAGCTGGAGTGGGCGATCGCACTCGTTTCCTACAGCAAGACTTGTTTGAAACTGATCTGAGCGATGCCACAGTCGTCACGCTTTACTTGCTCCCAGATGTCAATCTCAAGCTGCGCCCAAAGCTCCTTCGAGAACTTAAACCTGGAACTCGGATTGTATCCCACGCTTTCGACATGGGCGACTGGAAACCAGAACGAGTTGAACAAATCCAAGGAAGAACCATTTACTACTGGGTAGTGCCCGAGCAAATCCCTGCTAATCTGCAATAAGAACTCTCTCACCCTCGACTACTACCTACACAAAATGAATGTACCGGAAATCTTCTGAGATATGCTTCCACTGAAGCGCGATCGCCTCTGAAGGACGGTACCTCATCATGAACATATTGCAGATTAATTCTCCCGGTCCCTGGGCTTCAAATCGTACAGCTTTGCCATCTTGGCGAATTCGCAGGCGATCGCGGCAGTTATACGCCTCAATGGGTCTAGCCACTCCATCGACACTCACAGCGGCTCTATATTCCCAGTGGTTTTTGGCGCTGCGTTTGATGCTAAGAATACAGATTGAGCGATCGCCACTCGAACGACAAAACGATTTAGCCTCTGCTGGTAGAACGGCGAGGAGCGACAGTCCTAGCAACAACAGAAAAGCAACAATAAACTTCATCCCTGCCGCCCCCACAGGGCTAATCCGCCGCCTCGCCCTCTTGCTGCAATGATATCTTTTTGCACTAAGAAGTAATTAAAAAAAGCTTGCTTCTCCGCCCCTACACTCGCTGAATAAAAGCTGGCTTCACTGCTTTCACCGCCGCGAACTGTACCCTGATGTAGAGAAAACTTAGACAGTTGCAAAGTGATTCTTGTAAAGTCAAATGCCAAGATGTTGTTTTTGGTCAAGAGCTTAGTCGGGCCTGAGAGTGCCATTTGAAGCTGACCCAGTTGAACTCGATTGGTGACGTTCCCCATCTCAAAAGATGAACTGTATGATGTGTTATCTGTTGCAGTTGGAGGTGCAGCTAAAGGAGATGCAGCATAAGCAAGAGAGATCATGACCAAAGATGGCACATAGCGGCCTGCCCCTAGCACCACTCCAGCCCGTTGCCGAGTTTTGCGCATACCTGTGATGAAGCAAAGCCGCCAGTTACCCGTCAGATCGCTCAAGGAGTAACGAATTTTTTGCTGCTTGCTCGCTTTTTCTACCTCCAATAGTGCCTGAACTACCTGTTCAGGAGTGGGACGCTGACGAGAGCGCTCAAGCACTGCCAAGGCAGCTTGCTGAAGAATGATTGAGTTGCTGTTCAAGCGGCTTTTGATTTCACGTACACCAATGACTATCCTACGACAAACCCTGCTCCCGCTGACAGAGAACACTGAAGTGATGGTTCTGGAAGGAGCTAGTCTATGTGCAGCGGAGAGAAGTTACAGTAAAAGCGATCGCGGCTTCTCAATCTGGACATCCTCATATGTTTTTGCTCCCATAGATGCTCTAGCCTTAGATCTGGCAACAATCAAAATATATCCCGATGCGACTGCTAGTGTTGTGAGTCATAGGATACAAAGCGACTGACGATTTATATCAGCTAGCGATGTTTAATCTGAATTCAAGCCTCTGGAAGGATGCTGCTCGAACGTTTCACGATTAGTCTAAAACCGGAACTCAGTAAAAAACTCGGTAAGGACTCAGTAATGGAGCGATCGCTTTACTGCTGAAGCTTATTGCTGAGATCCCTGGCTGAGAATTGTTGTGAGCATGACCAATTCCTAAAAATCAGTTCATAAAAATGACTTATTCATTGTTTCACATCATCTTTATCTTGCCGCCCATCTTATTACTCGCCTCACAGCAACCGCAGCCTTTAGCTGGAGTAGGAGGTCGTAAGGCTGGGATCTCTTTGTTCCTGATTGCTGCTGTAGCGTTTGTCTACACGACACCTTGGGACAACTATTTGATTTGGCGCGATGTATGGCACTATGGTCGCGATCGCGTAGTGGGCACTGTTGGTTATGTCCCCATCGAAGAGTATTTATTTTTTGTGCTACAGCCCATTCTCACAGGGTTATGGCTATATCGCTTGCTAGCTCATACGGAGGAGCCAAGCGAACTAAAACCCGCTTCCACAGCCAATGTAGCAGGTACAATCATTTGGACAAGTCTGAGTCTCCTGGGTGTATGGTTGCTCCAACGTGATTTCGGAGTCTATTTAGGACTAATTTTGGTTTGGGCTGGCCCAATCTTAGCGTTGCAATGGCTGATCGGAGGAGCGCAGCTTTGGGTTCGCAAACGCCTTTGGCTAACTGCCACTCTACTTCCTACCTTATATCTGTGGGTCGCCGATCGCATTGCCATTGCTCAAGGCATTTGGAGCATATCAGAGACCTATACCACTGGGCTACACTTATTTGGGCTACCCGTCGAAGAAGCCACTTTCTTCCTCGTCACTAACTTCTTGGTCGTGCAAGGGCTGTTACTGTTCTTAGTATTCAGTAGTTCTAGTTCCGAACCCAAGGTAACCAAGGTGGAACAGCAACAAACTGTCTAAAACTCGCTTATCCTGACATTCAAGCCAACATCCACCTTAAAACTTATTTCCTTGTACGGAGAGAGATTAATAAATATTATGATAATTTAGTTTCATAGTTAAGTCATCTTAACTAGCAGTGATTAGCAACGTATTGACTATGTCTTGGTTGTTCTTAGCTCCTCTGGGAATTGCAGTAACTGCATTTTTCATCTACGAAAGATCCTGCGATGAAATCGCTATTCTATCAGCGGTTGCAGCAATCACAGGGGCACTTCTTAGCCTAATTTTTGCGCCCTGGCAATTGCAATTAGCTGCATTGATCCTGGGTTTGGCTCTTAGCCAACGCTTACTAAAAGCAGAACGATACTACTCTAATTCCCGCTCTCAGGTAGATCCGATGATGCCGATGATGTACAACGGGCTAGATCGACAAAAGCCATCCAGATAACTGCTGGGTTCGCTAATCTGGGTTTGCTGATATGAGCGCGATCGCACTCTCCCAAGGTACGCTTTGATCTTGCAAGCAGCGTTGAAATAGCGTTCTGACCCACTCTATCTCTAATGTAGAGAGATAATGGCTGAGATGGTGGGCGTAGGTGGGCGCATCGGGGGCGATCGCAAACCACCGCTCGACTAAAGCAGGCGAGATATACATTTCTGCAACTGTCTGAACTGTCTCAATTTGCGCGTGACATCCCGCTTGCTCAAACACCCGTTGTAGATCGGTGCTGTCCCAATTCATCCGGGGATCGCTGGAGTCTTTGTAGATAGCTTCTTCTGCTAGAATTAAGCGTTGATACAAGTCAGGTTCAACTTTGGCAGCATCTATTAATCGATATAGCCGCTGGCTGTGGCGCGGAACGGTTTCAGCTAAGGTGATTTTGCCTCCGGATTGTAAGAAAGGTATCCAGGTGCGGACCAGCCCAGATTTATCTACTGCCGACATTAAAATGTTGCGGCCCAGAATGTGATTGAACCGAATCTCCGGTGCCTGAGCAGTTAACAAAGCTGACAGTTGTTGCACAGTGCCTTGCAGCATAGTTGGTCGCAGCAACTCTGGTAAAGCCTGAGCTTGAGTTTGGAGTCGTTCCACATCGGTTGCAGTGGGTACCTGCACATAAACGCCGCCTTCTGGAACTCGGCGCAGAGCTTCCCAAGTGAGTAAACCACTGCCGCCATTCAGTTCCAGAATCATATGATGCCGCTGGGGTTGAGCTAGGGCAAAAAGGCGATCGCGAACCTGAGCCAAGCGTTCTCCAGTTTGAGAAAGAGTTCGTTGCAGCCAACGTTCTTGGGCTTTATTGGTAGGGCTGTAGGTAAGAATTTCTGGAGCCGTTACATCTAAGCCTTCGGCGATCGCAGCCAGTTGGGCTTCTCGGCGACGTTCTACTTGGGTGCGAATTGCAGCCTCAAATCCTTGCTCCGAAGGTTGATAAAACACCTGACCTTGCAAAGCCGCAGGTAAATATTGCTGTGCCACCCAATGATCGCGGTAGGCATGAGGGTAAAGATAGTTCGCTCCATGCCCAAAACTGTGTTTATCTCGATTGGCATCCTTAAGATGAGCAGGCACATCGGCTTCGCGTTCTCGCTCCACAGCAGCTAAGGCATCAAAAAAGCCCATCACACTGTTAGATTTCGGTGCAGTAGCTAAATACAGAGCGGCTTGAGCTAGGGGGTAACGACCTTCGGGCATGCCCACGCGATCGAATGTGGCAGCGCAAGCATTGACTCTGGCGACAGCTTCTGGATCTGCGAGTCCTACGTCTTCGCTGGCTAAAATCAACATCCGGCGAAAGATAAATCGGGGGTCTTCTCCGGCGTAAACCATCCGAGCTAACCAATACAATGCCGCGTCCGGATCACTACCCCGCAGACTTTTGATGAAGGCGCTGATGATATCAAAGTGGGCGTCTCCCTCTTTGTCATACAAGACCGCTCGCTGCTGAATCGACTCTTCGGCAACGGCAAGACTAATGTGAATGGTGCCTGTGCGATCGGGTGCGGTGGTTTCAACGGCTAGCTCCAAAGCGTTGAGGAGGCTACGAGCATCTCCGTTCGCTACATTGACAAGGTGGTCTAGTGCGTCTGGAGCGATTTGAACCGCGCGATCGCCATAACCTCGCTCTGGATCACTCAGCGCCTGCTGCACCACCTTAACTAAATCAGCCGCAGTCAAGGATTTGAGCTGAAAGATGCGAGAACGGCTGACCAGAGCTTTGTTGACTTCAAAGTAAGGATTCTCGGTCGTGGCTCCAATGAGAATCACGGTACCATTCTCTACCCACGGTAGCAGTGCATCTTGTTGGGACTTGTTGAAGCGGTGCACTTCATCCACAAACAAAATTGTGCGTTGTCCGTGGCGATCGCGTCGTTCCTGAGCGGTTTCTACCGCCGCCCGAATTTCTTTCACCCCTGCCAACACCGCATTAATCGAAATGAAGTGGCCTTGAGTGGTGTTGGCAATGACTCGCGCTAGTGTAGTTTTACCTGTGCCTGGTGGCCCAGCAAAAATCACAGAGGCGAGCTGATCGGCTTGGATGGCTCGTCGCAGCAATCGTCCAGGGCCAACAATATGCTCCTGCCCAACAAATTCATCTAAAGTGCGGGGACGCAAGCGATCGGCGAGAGGAGCAGCTATCGGGTTCAAAGTAGGTCTGAGTGGGAAGGAATTAGGGTCTCAAGCTAGGATAGCTCGCAGAACCCCCAAAATTGCTGGTGGTTCCGTCAGACAATCCTCAGGAGAGAACAGCATGAGCAACCTAGACAAAAAGCGACTGGATGTAGCCCTGGCGATCGCAGGTTATGCCGTGGGTAGCGGTGCAGCCGTGGCGATGCCCACTTTCGGTGGCGAACTGCCCAAACAAGTGGTGCTCAGCGCTTCCGACGTGCTGATGTACACCCGAATCTGGAAGATTTATTTTGAAGAGGATTTGTCCCAGAGCAACTTGATGGAAATGCTAACCCAGGTGGGACTGGTAACCGTGGCTGCGACTGGAGTTGCTTACATCGTAGCCAAAGGCAGTACCGCAATTTTGAAGGAATTTGCCAATTGGCTCGGCCCGCTTGGTTGGGGAGCCACTGCCGCGATCGCTGGATCTCTAGCCGCTTTATCTGGTGCAGCTTGGGCACTCTATTGCGACTACTTGTATGCAGAACGCAATCCCCAACCCACAACTTGGACTGAAACTACTTCGAGTTGATGGCAATGTTTTGAGGTGTCCAAGTAGGACCAGGACAGCGTGGCCCCTCTGGGGTGCAGTGGAGGGGGTCAATGCACATCCGTCGAGCTTCCATGCCTGTATCCCAAGCGTGATAAACGATGTACTCAGTTTTTCCGTCTGGGCCTACCGTGATCGAATTATGACCAGGGCCGAGGACGTAACCCGGATGCGATCGCAAAACCCTTGGGCCTGCTTCGTTTCCTGCATCTAAGTACGGCCCCATCACATGCTCTGCGACTCCATAATCCACCCCGTAGCTATCCGTTTCCCACCGTCCACCACTATAAAAGCAGTAGTAGCGATCGCCATACTTACGCACAGAAGGGCCTTCTAAAGTATGCCAATCATAGACACCACCATACATCGGGCGATCGGCGAGAAATCTTTGCCAATCGGATCGGGCTCGCAGGACAACTTTGCCCTCACCTGCCAGTTTGGTCATGCTCTCCAAGCGATCGACCATCAAGGCTGTGCCCGCCCGAACGTTCTCGCTAGTGTCTAAAAAATCTTGAGCATAGAATAAGTACCACTGCCCATCATCATCACAGAAGGCGTGGGGGTCGATCGCAAATGGGCAGGACTGCGGATCTAACAAAGGTTCGCCTACGTCCTGGTATGGTCCTACGGGATCTGAACTGGTGGCAACCCGTAACTGGTGGTTTTTATCTTCATGCCCCACTGAGTAATAGAGATAGAAGGTGCCATCGGAATAAGCGATCTCTGGTGCCCAGAAGTTATCTCCTAAACTAGGGTCAGGCCGTACCAAAGCGTTCTGGACAAATTCCCAATCGATCAAGTTGTGGGAGCGCAACAGCGGAAAAACTCGTCTCTGCCCAGTTTCCTCTACCTCTCCGGCTGCTTCTGCTGGCCCAGTCCCGATCGCGTAGTAAATCCCTTGATGCTGCCACACATATGGATCAGCAAAATAATGAGGATAAACGGGATTGGTATAGGTTAAGGTCTCTCCATTTTCTTGGGAGCCTAACCCAGACTTTGCTTCAGATTGAGTCATCATCGCTCCTTACTCTGCAATCCATCCTCAGCACCAAGAAATCAGGCAGCAAAAAAATAGAGGATGGAACTTTGATCGTTAGCGATCGCCGTTCAATCATCCTCTATCTGGAGTAAGCTTCTCGTTGATTTTTTTCGCTTGCTGACCCCTCCTCAACCCCTCCCCGACGCGGAGAGGGGCTTTTCTACTCCTCCTTCCATTGTAGGGAAGGGGCTGGGGGGTTAGGTTTTAGTACTTGAAATTGATGTAGGTTTCGGTCTTGTTTTCTGGTAGCTGCTCTACCACATTGCAGCGCAACATCTCCTGGAGGTGCTGCGGCAGACTCTGGTAGTAGTCTTGCTGAACCGTCAAATCCATCACCGGAGTGTGTAACCAGTGCATCGCATAGCCCATCACGACCATTGGCCTGGGTTGAGCAGTGATGTTGGGCGAACCTCGGTGGATTGCCAAAGGCGATCGGATGATCACATCACCCAGTTGCATGGGGAAAGATTCGACGGGAATCTCACCTGCTGTAATCTTCACCAGCGCTTCTTCGCGAGGCATGACATGGGTACCGCGTGCCATTTGGAAGGGACCGTTGTCTTCCGTCACTTCGACTAGGGGAAAGTTAACCGCTAGAGCGTACAGGGGAGTGACAATCTGATCAGCGAAGAGAGGACGGAAATCCCGATGCAGTTCTTGGTATTCCGAGCCTTGAAAAGGTGTGTCTGCCCCTAATTGCACTAGGCGGTATTCCTGGAAGAAGACCCGATCCAGCACACCTAAAATTGTGGGATTGGCAAACACTTCCGTATTGGCGAAAGGCTGCACCCAAGGCAAAGTCAAATAGTAACGATTTTTCTCGCGGGGGGCCAGTCCACCGGGGCGCTGTTGACGCTCCCGAAAGAGGGCATCAAACCCTGCTGCCCACTCTTGGATCAACTCGCGATCGAAGAGTTCAGGAATGACACAAATTCCATCTCGATTTAGCACCTCGGCAAATCGATCTAAATCCGCCGCTGTGAATTTGCTAATACCAGTGGCATTGATACTTTGAACCATTTTGCTGTCCTTCCTTCGGCAGAATGTGGGAGTTGAGGGGGGCTCTCGACAGTAAACTGGACAGGCGATCGCGTGATGTTTTTATCGAGAGTAAAATGTGTCGAGCTTTACACTTCTATTCTGCCCTGAGGAAGAGGTAGGATAACAGCAAAATGGTACTTAGAGATGATTATGATTTGTGAAGAATTAGGCTGGGTTAGCGCAGTTGCAACCACTCTTTGATCACCTTGAGCACGGCTGTTCAAATATCCGCTTAAACTCAGCCTAAAGAGACGAGCGGCAAACGCTATCCTAGAGCTAGGGTTGAGGGGCTAGCGGCAGCAACAAGGGAGGAGCGTGTGGATCAGCTCTTGAATTTCAACACTTTAATCGAACTTTTATTAGGCGTAAGTTTGAGTGCGGCTTCAGGCTTTCGAGTCTTTGTGCCGCTCTTGACGCTCAGTGCTGCCGCTGTGCTGGGTCATACTAACTTACCCACTGATTTTGACTGGATTGAAAGCCCACAAGCTTTAGCCGTGTTTGCGATCGCTTCAGTCCTAGAAGTAGGTGGCTACTACATCCCCTGGTTCGATCATGCTCTGGATGTGGTGGCAACCCCAGCAGCGATTTTAGCGGGCACCGTTGTCACAGCTTCGTTGGCTCCTGATCTCAACCCCGTGGCGCAATGGACGCTGGCTTTAGTAGCGGGAGGGGGAGCGGCTGGCATCACCAAAAGCTTGACGAATCTATTACGAGCCACCTCAACGGCAACTTCTGGCGGTTTAGCAAATCCCATCGTGGCGACGGTGGAATTAGTGGTGGCGATCGCGCTCTCGATTTTAGCGATCACCTTGCCAGTGGTTGCCATTATCGTGGTTATCACGTTTTTGGGACTGGCGATCGCCAAATTGTGGCGCTTCTTCTCCCGTTTTCGCTTGCCACAACGCATCCCAGAAAATTTGTCTTAATTCAGGGAGTCTTGACAGCAGGAGTCGCGATCGCGATAGAACATGGTTGCAGCAGTCATTGTTTTTCTCGTGATCGGCCTAATTGTAGCTGGGATTTTTGCTAGTCCGCTCTTAGTGAAGCAACGTCGCGATCGCCTTAAGCAACGCCCATTTCCACCCCTTTGGGATGCGGTAGTAGAGAATTATCTACCTATTTATCCCCGTCTCTCTGCGAGTGAAAGGAGACGGTTACAGGGACATATCCAAGTCTTTCTGAAAGAGAAGCAATTTATTGGCTGTGCAGGATTGCAAGTCACAGAGGAAATGAGACTGGCGATCGCGGCAGTGGCTTGTTTGCTGTTGTTGAATGAGCGAGGCACCTACTTTCTCAAGTTGCGATCGATTTTGGTATATCCTGGCACTTACTTTGTAGAGGAGACGGCGATCGCGGGTAACTATGTAGTGGAGGAAAGACGGGTAGCACGATTGGGAGAGTCATGGAGCCGTGACCAGGTGGTGCTGTCCTGGGAGCAGGTGCAGCGGGATGCGGGTAGTTGGCGAGATGGACATAATGTGGTGCTGCATGAGTTTGCTCACCAGTTAGATCAAGAGGATGGTAACGCGGAGGGAGTGCCATTTTTGCCCAAAGAGCTAGATTATGCAGTTTGGGCACAGGTAATGACGCAGGAGTATCAACAACTCTGCCAAGATGTGCAACGAGGAGCCAAAACGGTGATGGATAGCTACGGCACCCTGAACCCCGCTGAGTTTTTTGCCGTGGCAACCGAAACGTTTTTTGAAAAGCCGCAGCAATTATCGAGGAAGCATCCTACCCTTTATGAGCAGCTACAACGCTACTATCAACTTGATCCGGTGAAATTGGTTTAACTCGGGCTACAAGAGGGCGATCGCTTTGTTACCTCAAGAGCTCGATAAGGGCACCTTAGGAAAGTTAGCGGCACAAACACTTAGCTCCGGAGATATATGAACTCCATAAGTTCCTTAAAAACTCTTCTGCTTATGGTAAAGGAAATTGTGGAGGTAGGAGGAGAGGTTGTAGAGGTAGGCAGGCGTATCTGGGAGCAATTCGACAAAAGCTATACGTCAGATTACCATGACGAGAATTCTACTACCCTATCTAAGACATTACATAGGATGCATACTGGCTCCTCACCTAGAATTGTGTTGGTCGGCATGACCTCTGCTGGCAAATCTAGCTTGATTAATGCCCTTTTTGGTGAATCGATTGCAGAAGTAAAAAGAACGGCAGATACAACAGATTGCATAATCGAAGCAAAATTCCCAAGCAGCTTGGTTATCTATGATACACCTGGTCTTGGAGGCAACGAGGAGTTGGGATATGAAAACATCACACGCTTGTTTTTACGACTGCCACAAGAAGAGGATGTTAAAATACATGGTCATGTGAGGTATCAAGCCAAACCTGCTGAGATTCTTGAGTTGAGTATCGAACAAATCAGTCAGTTTCCTACACCAGATGCCATTATTTTCGTGGTAGATATTTCAAGAACCTTAAACAGATTTGAAAGAAAGGCTTTCAAGGCTTTATATCTAGAGCTTCAAAATAAATTTGCCAATCGGGTTGTTGTTGCTGGCACTCATTTAGATGAATTAAGACAACTTCCCAAAGAAGAGATTAATGGACAAATCAGTAGCTACAACAATATTTTCGACGAACAAGTTATACCTGTTTCCTCCCTGTCTGGAGAGGGACTTTCGGAATTAGTGCTTACTCTATTTCGCACCATACCTGAGAAGGTCTCTCCTGCAAAATTACAGGAATCTTTGGTAACAGCAAGAAAGTTAAGCAGATTATCTTTTGTAATTGCCGAAGTTAGCAATATTCTTGCTGATATTATCCTCTTAAAAGGTAATAGAACTGAAGAGATCAAAGCAGGATATTTAGGAATATTCGCACTGGTTTGCAACCACTATTCAGTAGATGAAGAGATTTGGCTGAAGTGTAATGGTAATGCATTAAAGATTGGAGAAGAAGCTAAAGATGCTGGAACCCGACGCTTTAAATCTCGGCGTAATCCTAAAGATCTCTTCGAGTGGCTAATGTCAATTTTTGGAGGAGGAATATATATAGAAGAAGTCGAGTATAAATCTTTGGGTTCAGCAGGCTTAAGAACGCTTCTGCCAGGAATATATAAACTATTGTATGAATTGAGTGAGGTTTCTAGCGTGGAATTTTCAGAAATTGAAGTTAGAGAGCAAGTTAATCATAAAGCTGATGAGATTGAGAAGCTAGTACAACACAATAAATTTGAAGAGTTAAGCTCTCAGGTCTCATTGTTATTAGAGGGGCTTTTTCCTGGCGTTATTTGACCTGAAAGAAACACGAGGCTGTTCTCAAATATTCACAGTCAGGAAGGAGGTTGCTTGTAGGGCAGGTGTTGTCATCCCCGGTAAAATAAGCTTTTAAGCTCTCTAAAAGCTAACAGTCAGTCATGACTCAATTCTTCTACTGCCCCTATTTAGAGAATGATATTGAATTAACAGACAAGAGGGGGCAGCACATCATTCAGGTACACCCAGGTACATTACCTGAGTATCTGGAGCAGTTGAGCCTCGCGATCGCAGATCCGGATCAGATTCGGCAAAGTGAGCGAGATGAAAATGCTCTACTGTTCTCTAAATGGTTTGATACGATCCAGACAGGAAGACACTTCGTTGTGGTTACTGTTACAGATGCAAGTTCCGCAAGACATTGGATTGTGACAGCCTATACTGCTCGTAAGCTGACTGGAGGCCAGGTGATATGGAAGAAAAGCTAACCTTTCGATACGATCGCATGGGAGACATTCTATATATCGACAAATGTCAGCCATACGCCGAGCAAGAATCTGAAGAGATTGGTGACGAAATCATTGCTCGGCTCAATCCAAGCTCTAATGAAATTGAAAATTTGGAAATTCTATTTTTCTCAAAACGTCTATTAAGCAATAGTTTGTTTGAGTTGCCTATCATCGCTGATTTGCGGCTTGTGAGTTAATAGTTACTCAGTACTTAAACCGATGATCGCTCTCTGAATCACTCATTCACTGCTTTCAAGGGGAACTCTAGCAGGTGTAGGTTTAGCAATTCACCTCAGAAATCCCCTTGTGAAATACGATCCGAATAAACATCACCGTCGTTCTACTCGCTTAAAAGCATACGACTACACTGCACTAGGCGCTTATTTCATCACCATTTGCACCCATCAGCGAGAATGCTTGTTTGGAGAAATTATCAACGGTTCCACGCAATTGAATTCAACGGGTTCAACTATTCATGCCTGTTGGTTGGCTTTGCCTCGCTATTTTCAACAATTAACGCTGGATAGGTTTGTCATCATGCCCAACCATTTACATGGCATCCTTTGGTTGGGTAACAACACGGGTAGGGGCGAAGCATTCGGACAAAGTATCCCGGATAATCGTTCAAACTTATCTCCGAATGCTTCGCCCCTACAACCTTGCGGCACACAGTCGGGCTCGATTGGGGCAATGATTCAAACCTTTAAATCTGTCTCAACTCGCAGGCTAAATCAGCTACAAGGTGCAACAGGTAAAACGGTGTGGCAGCGCAATTACCATGACCACATCATTCGCAATGAGACATCCTTACAGTACATTCGGCAGTATATCGACAACAATCCGCTGTCTTGGCAGCAAGACCAATTGCATCCCGACAATCCAGCCAAATGGTAGGGCGATCGCAACTGGAGGGCAATGCTAAAGCAGGGCGATCGCTGAAAAGGTTTAGACTGAGGCTATTGATCGACATGCCACATCAGGGAGCCATAAGACAGGGGTATGAATCAGCATCCCTCCGACCCGTCCAATTCTCATCTCAATGACAATAATGGCTCAGGCCAGAAAATGCCTCCGCCAACACCTATTCCACCTATTCCTCCATCACCAGAAGTAGAAGTAGAACCAGAAGTGGAACAGGCCAAGCAAGAAAGGCTGCAAGCTACCCAACAAAGCTTTAAGCGCTTCTACCTGATCTTGCTAGCCATTGGTCTATCCATTGGAGCCGTTTTAGCAGTTGGAGTAGCGATTCTGCTCGATCGCTTTGGCTTATCTGACCCTCCTGCCCGATGCGATCGCGGTTCGCTAGGGTGCTTTCAGAGAACACCGCCTAAAACAATCGAGTACGACTATAGGTTTGGAGATAATGCTGCCCCCTGAGTAGTGCGGTGCAGAATGTTAAGGGCAACGGCCTCTGCCACTTTGATGCCGTCAATACCTGCCGAAAGAATCCCTCCGGCGTATCCCGCTCCTTCACCCGCCGGATAAAGTCCTGCTGTATTAAGGCTCTGATAGTCTGTGTTGCGTTTAATTCGAATTGGGGAAGATGTACGGGTTTCTACCCCGGTCAATACAGCGTCGTGCATGGCGAACCCTTTGATCTGGTTGTCAAAGGCAGGCAAAGCCTCGCGGATAGCAGCGATCGCATAGTCGGGCAAGCTAGAGCTGAGATCGCAGAGATGCACCCCTGGTCGATAAGAAGGCTTGACGCTACCGAGGGTAGTAGAAGGCTGCTGAGCCAAGAAATCGCCCACTAACTGCCCCGGAGCTTCATAGGTGCGACCGCCCAACTCAAAAGCCCGCTCCTCTAATTGACGCTGAAGCTCCATTCCTGCTAAAGGACTGCCCGGATAATCTTCTGGTGTAATGCCCACCACAATACCGCTGTTCGCATTTTTGCCGCTGCGCTCATACTGGCTCATGCCATTCGTGACGACCCGCCCCACCTCTGAGGTTGCTGCCACCACTTGCCCGCCTGGACACATACAGAAACTATAGACCGATCGCCCATTCGAGCAATGATGCACTAGCTGATAATCGGCTGCACCCAAAACCGGATGACCCGCCTGCGATCCCAGTCGGCACTGATCGATCACAGATTGGGGATGCTCAACCCGGAATCCGATCGAAAAAGGCTTGGGTTCGATGTAGACGCCTTGCTGATGCAGCATCTCAAAGGTGTCGCGGGCGCTATGCCCAACAGCCAAGATGATATGTTCGCTGGGGATATACTCTCCGGTCGCTAGAACCACACCCCGCACTTGCCGATTCTCACCATGCTCTTCGATCTCAATCGTTTGTACCCGACTTTCAAAGCGAAATTCACCGCCCAGTGATTCGATCGTGCGGCGCATATTCTCGACAATCTTCACCAGTCGGTAGGTGCCAATATGAGGTTTGTTGACATAGAGAATTTCTGGAGCAGCACCCGCATTCACGAGTTCTTCGAGAACTTTGCGCCCATGATGATTGGCGTCTTTAACTCGGCTGTAGAGCTTGCCATCGGAAAAAGTGCCCGCACCCCCTTCGCCAAATTGCGCGTTCGATTCAGGGTTGAATTTGCGCTTGCTCCAGAAGCCAAAGGTATCTACAGAGCGATCGTGGACTGGCTTCCCTCGTTCTAGAATTAGTGGGCGGAACCCCATCTGCGCCAACAACAACCCCGCAAAGATGCCACAGGGGCCTGCACCAATCACGATCGGTCGATTTGCCGATGAGACTGCTGTGTCAAGAGCCTGAGCCACATACCGATAGCTCGTATCAGGCGTGGGCACAACATGCGGATCTTTTCTGAATCGCTGGAGCAGCCGTTTCTCCTGAGTAGTTTCTACGTCCAAAATATAGACAAAAATAACCTCTGCTTTTTTACGAGCATCATAGCTGCGCTTGAAGATGGAATAGCTAATTAGCTCGGCAGGTGTAATTTGCAGCTTTTTGAGAATAGCGGCCTGAAGTGCCTCTTCAGGATGATCAAGCGGTAGTTTTACTTCGGTGAGTCGGAGCATGATCGATGTTGGGTGTAGCTACGAGCGTTCTTCCAGCCTGGATGTGATGTTTAGTCCAGAGCTTTTCTAGTCCAGATCTCTAGTACAGCTCATATTTCATTAATTGGCAGGGCAGCGTTCCATTGTACACCGCGATTCGCTGGCTTGATTTCAACCCAATTGACTGAGCCAGCTCCTTATTACCACTCAAGATAAAAGCAGTCCAGCCTTTAAAGCGTTGTTTCAAAACATCACCGAGCTGTTTGTAAAATGCGCCTAGATCGGTGTCTCGGCCCAATCGTTCGCCATAGGGAGGATTGCAGAATACAACCCCGCTGTCGGTCGGTGCGACCACCTCGGAAAGATCCATCTCCGAAAACCAGATCTGGTCCAATACGCCACAAGTTTGGGCATTGGCGATCGCCTGCTCAATTACCTTAGCATCGCGATCGCTACCCCAAATTGGTGCGGGCAGTGTATCCCGCTGACTAGATTCCGCCTCTTGAATCAAGCCTTCTAAAAGATTGAGATCAAAGTCCAACCAAGTTTCAAACCCAAATCGTTCCCGAAACAGTCCTGGGGCAATATTGAGCGATTTCAGGCAGGCTTCTAGGGGTAAGGTGCCAGAGCCACAGAGCGGGTCATAAAACATTTGCTCCGGTTGCCAACCAGAAAGCTGAATCAAGGCTGCTGCTAGAGATTCTTTCAGGGGGGCGGCTCCAACCGCAGGACGATAGCCTCGGCGGTGCAAGCTGTTTCCAGAACTGTCCAGGCTGACTGTGCAACCCTCGCGATCGAGATGAATATTAATTTGCAAATCGGGTTCTTGCAGCTCGACATTGGAGCGATCGCCAAACTGCTCTTGCTGCTGGTCTACAATGGCCTTTTTAACCTGAAGCGCCGTGAAGTGGGTGTGGTTGAGCTGCTCGGTTTTGCCCGTCGCGTTCACTGCCAAGGTTAAATCTGGTGTCAGATACTCGGACCAATCAATGGTCTGAATTCCGCGATAAAGATCTTCGGCACTCTGGCAAGGAAATTGGTGCAGCTTCATGAGAATGCGGAACGGCAACCTTGCCCACAGGTTAACGCGATAAAGCAGGGTGCGATCGCCCTCGAAAGCCGCCCCACAAAACCCCGGTTTAACAGAATGTGCCCCTAGCTGCTCTAATTCCTGAACGACAAGCGGTTCTAAACCGTTCGCCACCGTCGCAAAATACTGATTCATAACTCGCTTAGCCCGCGTCTAAAATGTATCGCCCCCCCGCAATGGGAAAGTAACATCTTCATATCATGACCAATATTTCAGATTGAGTAATACTACAGGTCAAGGGATTTGAGTTCCAATCCTCTCCCAGCCCGAAGGCCAGGAGCTACCTTACGGCAGAAGCAAAACTTCCTCCATTGCTTGTACAGTTCCAATCCTCTCCCAGCCCGAAGGCCAGGAGCTACGCGCTTACTAGTCCGCGCGATCGCGTCTCAGAAATCATTAATAACCTCTAATGAATTTCAAAGATTGGCTAACAAAACAAAGACAACTTTATCCCAACCCAACCTTACCTGACGACACTTATTTTCTAGCAGCCATCACCTCAAGAGTATTGAATTAGTCAAGAGGCTAGCTTCAGTACCTAGCTGAGTTTTCCAAACGAGCCTTTATGGAAATATTAGGACGGTATAAAGTCTCGATCTTCGCCTATTCTTCTGAAGAATTGCGACAAAAATGGGACTGTGAGCGAACCGCTGAGACGCAGAGGAAAGAACACGGAGAGAGGAAGTTCACAAATCATTTATACTAACTATAGCTCCCAAGCTTTCAAAACAAGCCCTAAGATTGGCAGCGCGTATTTAGATTTCTAGCCACAAGGCATTGTAGGATTGGACTTAATATTTTGCCAAATTTTATAGGCTCTTCCAGCACAAACTAATGTTCCTGTTTTTGAGTTACAAATAGCTGCTACAGTTGCATACTTGATTCCAAACCAAGTATAAGAATCTGTGTATACTACTGGCTGTTGTTTACCATAAGCAATTTCCTGTATTTTGTCACGAACTATAACTTTTGTAGTCAATAAGCTTTCAATAGAATTTTCTGAAATTATTTGATAGGCAGCGTCTTGACCACAGTTAATATCTTCTTTGGAAATGTTCTTCGCATCAGAGAGAAAGACTTTAGGAATTGCTATCCCTAATGCAGTAGCAGCAGATATAAAAAGTAAAACAACAACGGCAACCTTCTTCAGCTTAAAATTCTGATTCATGTTTTTATGATTTAGGTAATTAGCCAACTTTAAAAAGGCACTTTTTCTACAAAAATGTGTCAAAGAAAAGTGCCTTTTTAAAGGTTAAATCTCAATATTATTTAGCAACCATGTTGTTGTCTTCTAACTGCCAAAAGGCACCTGGTACATAATCCATACGGGGATTTGAAATTAGATATTGTTAGTTTTATAGTTTCGTATAGCTGTAATGGCATCCGATGTGAATCGGAACCTAGCTTTAGGAGAAACATTAAGAGAACCATCAGTCGCTACATATTCATACATGGAAGTATTGCCGTAATCAGGAGCAAAACTTGCTGATTGGGCACCCCAAGATAAAGAAGAACTCCAAGTATTAGCAGAAGCATTACTTGAATAACTTAACAACAAACCCAGTATAGCAATTGAGATTGATAAAGACTTTTTCATTTGTAAAATATTCCTTTGTTGTCAAAATAATTACTTACTTACGCTAAGTTCCTTAAAGAAAATGCTTATCCTCCTAAGGAAGGAAGATAAAGTTATACATTTAGTGCTAAGCAGTATGAATTAAATGACCGAATCAAAAAAAGCTTCATAAAATTTAATTTCACTGGCTTGGGGGCTATAAATGGCTTTGGGTAGCACTTCTAATTTTAGGAAGATGCTAGAAGCAAACTCTCGATTAGTATCTCCAATAATTTCTAAGGCTCTTTCAGTAAGCTTTCCTTCACCCCGTGCCAGGTTTGTTGCCAAAATTAGCAATAAGTTGGATAATTTTCGCCTTTATTGACATGATGCGATCGCCCCCTCAATAACTTTCCTGAAGCAATTAGCGCTACCCTGTAAGGGATGGCATAACATGACGTAGCTTTCAATCAAACCCTTATGAGATTGGTTTTAGGTTTGTCCCACCTCGCCCTAATTGGTTTTGGTTTAGCGATCGCCCCCGCAATTTTTCTGGCCCAAGCTGCCACCGCTCAGCCTCAGGGGATGCAGGGTAGCTACGTTGGCGTTACAGTCGATAGCAGCAAAACCAACGAAATGCTGCAATCCTTTATGGAACCAGGAACTTGGGATGGTAGCCCCACTTGGTCACCAGCGGAATTGTGGCAAGAACCTACCAATAACTCCAGCGTCACGGTAGAAAATCAATTTCAAGGCCGTTTAGATTTGCCCAATAGCAAAATTTCAGCGCGAGGGGCTGTCTTTTTGGTTGATAAAGAAGTCAAGGCCGTCATGCCAATGCTCTCTTATGACCTTGCTGTAAGCGGCAACACCAACATTTATGCAGGAGCAGGATATACTTTTGTCAAAACGCCAGAACAATCCACACCTCTAGGCGATCGCGATGGGGTAGTACTAACCACAGGGGTAGAAGCAGCAGTGAGTGAGGGCGTTGTGATCTACGGAGATGCCAAACTGAGGCTCAATCGCGATCGCGCTGACACCAATCCTCCAGTCAGAGTTCAAGTTGGCGCAGGTTATCGCTTTTAGCAGGGAAGGGGAGCACGATCAAAGCCCCTCGCCTTGCAGGAGAGGGGTTTGGGGAGAGGTTTGCCAGTTAGCTAGAAAGTGCTAAATCTGCTTGCAAAAAGTCGATAAACTGCCGAGCGGTACGACCAGAGCGACCATTGTGGCGCGTAGCCCATTGCAACGCCTGAAATTCCAGCTCTTCCCGGCTGATAGCGATTCCTGCTTGAGTGGCTAGATGTCGCACCATCTGCAAATACATATCCTGGTTAGCAGGCTCAAACGTTAAAGTCAGGCCGAAGCGATCGCTAAAAGATAACTTCTCCTGTACTGTATCCCAATTATGGATTTCGTCACTATCCTTGGGTCGGGGGCGATCGGCAAAGAACTCGCGAACTAGATGTCGTCGGTTGGACGTGGCATAGACAACTACATTCTGAGGTCTAGCCGTTAAATTGCCTTCCAGCACTACCTTTAACGATTTGAAAGCATCATCATCTTCCTCAAACGATAAATCGTCCACAAAGATAATAAATTTTTGGGGTAACTCCCGGAGTTGCTCCACAATCACAGACAAATCTTTTAGGTCAGACTTGGCGACTTCAATCAAGCGCAACCCTAAGTCGCGGTACTCATTGAGTAATGCTTTCACCAGCGACGACTTGCCAGAACCACGGCTACCGTAGAGCAACACATGTAGGGCTGGGTAACCAGATAGCAGAAAGGCTGTATTTTTCATTAGAGCCTCTCGTGCCGACTCATAGCCCACCAAGTCTTTGAGCTGAATTGGATCAGGATGGGCAATTCCCACTAGTTTTCCAGATTGCCATCGACAAGCGCAATATTCTGCAAAGAAGCCAGTGCCAAAACGTTGGTAATAGGCCACCAAATCTTCTAGAGCCTCTGACCAGTCATCCATCGTTTGGAGCTTAGTGATCAACAGTTGCTCCTGCATGGTTTCGTCGGTATGCAGCGCGATCGCGGGACTGAAGCAGGTCAAGTCATCTACCCAAGAAACTGGAGCCGCAGACAACTGGGCAATTAGTTGCACCCATTGGCTCAAACGATAGCTTGTGCAGCCATAGAGCGTTTGCAAGACCCGCAGGTCATGCCGAGCCGCTGTAACGAGAGCGGGGGGTAATTCGCTTAAGTTTGTTTGTTGTACGCGCCGCGAGAAGGGATTATCGGCCTTGAGGAGTTGCATCAGCAGATATTCTTGCCAGCCTTGATTGCTCGCCGCCAAAGCTTGAAACCAGCGCCCATAAGCTTGCACACAAGCCAGCCCATCTACATCTGTGTGACGTAGAGCTTGCAATAGTTCGACAAAGCACCGCCCTACTTCCTCCTCAAATAAAAACTGGTACAGCAGGAGGGACGCAGCTTGACGTTGAATAAATTGAACTGAAGCAACAGTTTGGGCATCCATGAATGAATCAGGTAGTTTACTTGAGGAATGCGCGATCGTCCGCTAATCTCTGGAACTAAGTGTACAAACTTCAGCCCTAATAGCAAGTGAATTGACCTTATGGAATCAGCTGTGATCAACCCAGGTATTTTGGCTGCGATCGCCTACGGAACTTTAGCTATTATCGGGGGAATTGTGGGCTATCTCCAAGTCCAAAGTAAGGCATCCCTCATCTCTGGCAGCATCAGTGGCTTACTTCTCATTAGTGCGGCGCTCCTACAACTACAAGGATACACTTGGGGCTTGCCTCTAGCCGCTGCTCTCACCGCCCTCCTCATCGTGGTTTTTGTCGGGCGCTGGACTAAAACTCGCAAGTTTATGCCCGCAGGTCTAATGATTGTTTTGGGCATAGGGGCTTTAGCAGTGATGCTGTATACCCTCAGGGGCCAATAAAAAACCTAGCTTCCAATAAGAAGCTAGGCACAGCAAGGAGAACTGATTGACCTGGACTAATTTAGCGATCGCTTACAGACAGACATAGCCGCCAGAGATGAACTTTAACGTGGTGCCTGCTGGGCAATCTTGTTGAGTGATGCTGCCCTCCAGTGAATTAGTACTGGTAGTCGATGTTGTCGTGGTAGGAGTCAAATTAGCCATTGGTGAAACATTCAAGAAGTATGGTAAGGGTTTACCACCGCTCGCTCCTACCGCAGGGATATTGAGCAAGCTATCTGTAGCATTGCCAGTGCCATCATTTGTGACAGACTGAGTACCACCAGGATGACCGTTAGGAACGAACAGTTGAGGATGATCAAACGGTGCCTTGCGGGTGCGAACTCGCTCATCCGTCAGCGCTTTCATGAAAGCGACCAAATCATCCTTTTCTGTTTCTGTTAGACCCAGATTCACGATATCGGGATCTAAGTCATTGATATTAGCTTCGTGGAAGTCTCCGCCTCGGTTATAGAATTCTACGACTTGACGTAGAGTGAGCTGACCTCCGTTATGGAAGTAAGGCCCAGTGAGTTCTACGTTACGCAGCGTTGGAGTTTTGAAGGCTCCATTCACGGCAACTCGCTCATTCGGGTTTAGCGGTGCCGCTTCAATGTTTTCTTCAGGGACACCTTCTAAAACAGGAGCAGGCGCACCTTGAGCTACTTCTTGCTGAGTGAGCTTGCTAAACGATAAGGGCTTGCCAAACGGATCGGTACCACCTACACCAACATCTTCTCCAGTAGGCCGTACAGCAATGTTGTAAAAGCCATTGTCATAGACAGCAACATTGTTGTCACCCATCCGCATGCGTTCGATTTTCTGGTTTTTGACGTTAGCGACAGAGGCATTGGTAAACTCTGGGCCACTATGACAGTTAATGCACTTTGCCTTACCCTGAAAGAGTTCTAAGCCGTGTTTCTGTTGGGCAGTCAGAGCGCTAGTGGTTCCGACAGCATATTTGTCAAAAGGAGTTTGGTCAGAGACTAAAGTCGCTTCATAAGCTTGGACTGCCAAGCCAAAGAAGAGGGGGAAGTTGTACTCCATTTGGGTAAATTGATTACTTGCCAAAGGAGTTCCAGGGTGAGGTTTTAAGACTGGATTATTGTTGGCATCAAACTCTACGATCGTATTGGTGTTGTTCCACCACACATCTTGAAAGACATTGCGAATCAAGGTGGCGTAGGTAGAGGTCTTGAGGCCAGGTAAAGGATAGCGGCTAGAAGACCCTAGAGCGCTGTCTGTAGAACTGACTTGCTGCTTAGAGAGTGGGCGCAGGGAGATCATTTTCCGGGCCAATTGAGCGAATCCGCGCTTTTGGAAGGACATCTCAAATCCGCTCAGCGGTGGGCCAACGGCTTGAGAAGCCAAGCTGGAATTCTTGATGCTGATTCTCACCCAATCTGCACCAGAGGCCGTGGTCTTGAGGACGCGGGCATTGGGATCGCGATCGCCAAATGGGTTTTGTCCATTGAATTCATGCTGCGCTCGACCATCCCAGAAGTTACGGAAATTAAAAACAGCATTGATGACAGTGGGGCTGTTACGAGGTTCTACCCGACGTACATTAATGCCCTGCACTTCAAAGGAATCGTTGTCTGTCTCAACGACACCTGCATCGGCTGATTTACGAGGCACCACCTCGGATAGGAACCCATTGAACGCTCCCTGAGAAGAGGCAACATCATTGGCATCGGCTAGTACCGTTGAGTTGCGGTCGTCGGGGTTTGCGAGTTTGTGAAAGGGAAAGTCACCAACTTGCAATTGGTAATTAGGTGCGCCACCAATTTGATAGGTTTTGTCCCCAGCAATTAACGCAGGATTGATTTGGTTTTTGGAACGGTTGTCTGCGCCAGCGCTGAAGTGACACGAAGCACAGGCTAACACGCCATCGCTCCCCACCTGCATATCCCAAAACAAGGACTTGCCTAGAGCGATCGCAGCTTTTTCGTTCTTGATGTACTCACTGATGTTAGGCGGCTTAGGAACTGGAACCGTGCTCAGCGAAACCAATGGTGGCAGCGAGTCAGAAACCGTTTGAGCCGATAAAGTAGATGAAACCGCCTGACCTGCAAAAATTGCTAGGGCAAATAGAACAGCAATTCGTAAGTGCTTAAATGGTTTCCCCCGAAATCTAGGCATCTTGGAAGTTAACCAAAGACAACTTCGCCAGACGGCTAGAAGGAAGTTAGAGATATTCCTTAGTCTAGTCATATTGTTGGATGTAGCAAAGAGTAGATACTTAGGTAATTTCGGTAGTATGAACTACTTCTAATTGAAGCGATACTTAGATTTATTTGCGAGGTTAGCTACGTAACTTTTACAAAAACTTTGCAGTTTACGATACCGCGTTACTTAGGTAATTCGCCTGTCTTTCCGGATATGACTGAGCCTAGGGGTTTCTAGGGTATATAAAGTTACTATTAATACCCATAGTTCCTAATTGTTAATTACCCCAGGCTCTGTTTATCATCAGGCGATCGCAACGTGAGCTTAATCCGAGAAATTAGGGAGTTTAAGCAGTTTGACCTGTGGCACTGTGTTTTTTGCCCTTGCGGATTGCTCTTGCACTGAGAGTGCCGAAGCCGAGCAGCGCTAAAATGGAAGCAGGTTCAGGCACAGCTTCGGGGATAGTTTCAGTACTTAATGAAACATGCAATGTGTACTTGCCCTCAATTTTGCCTGTTGTGATAGGAGGAATAAAGGTAACACCTAAGTAGTAAGTACCTGGATTACTTAGGTTAAACGTGAGGAAGGAATCACAAGAAAAGGTCGGTGAACAACTTGCTTGACTCCCTTTTGCTCCTAAGCTTGCTAAAGCATCGTCATTGGACGCTAGTAAAGTTAGATCTGGCCGGCGATCGAACAAAAAGAGCTGAGTGTCTAAGTCTCCAGTGGTGTGGTCGATATCAAAGAAACTAAAAGCCCGCTTGCCTTGGGGAACTGTGAATGAGTAGAAGTCAAATTCGTCCAGGCACTCATCTTGGGTAATGCATTCTGAAAAACCACTACCCCAAATAGAGGCGTGAGGAACTTCAAAAGAGTCCAAGATGTCTTCGTCCCAATCAAGCGAGAACAAAGAATCTAGGCTTTGGGCTTCTGTAGGGAAGTCATTGTTAGGTTCTTGTTCCAAGCCATAAGCGGCGATCGCAGGTCGTCCTACTAGTGGTAGGCTGACTGAAAAAAGCGCACCAAGCGTTGCAACCGTTCCGGTTTTCCAAAGTTTAGATACGAAGTTCATTGCTCTCACTGGGTAAATGTGATAATTGAGACCCCTAGTGAGATAGACAATTAAGGTATTAAAGTACCTTGCATCCAAGTACTGTTTGGCCCAAACCTTTTGTCTTGACTTTATTTTTCTGGGTATATCAAGGGAGTCTCAGTACATAAATTGACATAACATGTACTGAGACGGTAGAGAGCTTACGTACGCTTTATCAAAAAAATATACTAACAGTTTGATTTTTAAGTACCGATAAATACGTAGATTTTAAACAAATCCACGATTGTCTAATGGTTGTAGAGCTAGCTCTAAAAAGCTTGGGTAAATCTCTCTAAAGTTTTAATGAGCACATCAGGCAACACAGGGCCAGTGAGGAGCGGACTTTGTTAGGTGCTTTTAGGAACAGGCGTCTCAGGAACAGGGGAAAGTTTAAGTGATTCTAGATGTAGTGCAGAAGATGTATATTCCAGCGCTAAACTCGTACCAGCCTACGGCCCACGGATAAACTAGCAATCGCTACCATCCTGGCAGCTTGGGGAAGTACTGATTTGGCTCTAGGTCGAGTGCAAATGAGCGTGCTTAGCTTGGGAAAAATATAAACCAGTCGCTGCATCTACATTGAGGTTACTGATGGTTTACACGACTGCTCGCTTCCCCGATATTCAAACTCATTGGGCTCGCGCTTTCATTGAGAATTTGGCGCAGCGCAACATCATTAAAGGGTTTGAGGATGGTACCTTTCGGCCCAACCAATCGATTACGCGAGCTGAATTTGCAGCGCTGATGCAAGCGACCTTTCCCAAACTTGCCATTCGT
Source organism: Trichocoleus desertorum ATA4-8-CV12 (assembly GCA_019358975.1). NCBI lineage: Bacteria > Bacillati > Cyanobacteriota > Cyanophyceae > Leptolyngbyales > Trichocoleusaceae > Trichocoleus > Trichocoleus desertorum. The sequence goes on along the minus strand of JAHHIL010000016.1, from coordinate 43,959 downwards.
CCCTACGTGCCATTTGTAGATGTGCCTGCAACTCATTGGGCGCGAGCTGCGATTCAAAAAGCTTACGAAGTTGGATTTCTGTCGGGCTATCCGAATAATCTGTTTCAACCGAACGAGAAGATTATCCGGGCACAGGTTTTGGTTTCCCTAGTCAATGGTTTGGGCATCACCAAAATGGTCGTGGCTGATCTCAAGCCTGTTTTAGCTGAGGTATATCAAGACACAGCCCAAATTCCTGCCTATGCGACTGAGGCGATCGCTGCTGCTACCAGTGCAGGAATGATCATCAACTACCCCGACTTGAAACGACTGAACCCGCTCCAGGCAGCCACCCGCGCTGAAGTCGCAGCCCTGATTTATCAGACTTTAGTGTACTTGGGGCAAGCACCTGTCATTCCATCCAACTACACCGTTACTTATCAGCGCACCGCCACCGTATCTCATACAAGAGAGTTTCGTGGAGTCTGGGTAACATCTGTCTGGAACCGAGATTGGCCCTCTTCCCAAAAGCTATCTGTAGACCAACAAAAGGCAGAGTTTGTCAGTTTGTTGGATCAGTTGCAAGCACTGAATATCAACGCGGTAATTCTGCAAGTGCGACCGGAAGGAGATGCCCTGTATGCGTCCCAGCTAGAGCCTTGGAGCAACTGGCTCACAGGAACACAAGGAAAAGCCCCAGAACCCTTCTACGATCCTTTAGAGTTTGCGATCGCTCAGTGTCACCAGCGTAATATGGAGTTGCATGCCTGGTTCAACCCTTACCGAGCCAGAACTTCCCGACAAGATAAGTCTTTGGCCGCTCCACACCTAGCGCTCACTAATCCCGAAGCGGTGTTGCCATACGGCGACGAACTCTGGATGGACCCAGGAGCAAAAGTTGTCCAAGACTTGTCCTACAACGTGATTTTAGATGTGGTGCGCCGCTATGACGTAGATGGGGTGCATCTAGATGATTATTTTTATCCCTACCCGATCGCAGATCAACCCTTTCCCGACCAAACAACTTACCAAGCCTATCAAGCTAAAGGTGGCACCCTCTCCTTGGGAGATTGGCGACGGGAGAATGTCAACCAACTGATCCAGCGCCTTGCTACCGGGATTCGAGCCACAAAACGCCATGTCAAATTTGGTATTAGTCCTTTTGGGATTTATCGCCCTGGACAGCCTCCTAAAGCCCAAGGTCTAGATGCTTACGAGCGTCTCTATGCCGATGCTAAGAAGTGGATACAGTTAGGTTGGGTAGATTATTTCACGCCACAACTATATTGGCGAATTGATGCGCCTGCCCAAAGTTACCCGATGTTGTTGCAATGGTGGACAGAGCAGAACCCGCAGCGTCGGCACATTTATGTAGGAAACAACTTAAGCAAATTAGACAGTATAAAATGGCCTGTTTCTGAGGTAGAGCAGCAAGTCACGATTACCCGTGGTATGGTTGCTCAGTTGGCTTTGGGAAACATCTTCTTTAGCACCAGGCCTTTACTGGATAACCGTTTGGGTATTACCGACACATTCAAGAATGCCATCTATACGAAGCCCGCTCTCGCCCCTGCCACACCTTGGCTCAGTAGCGATCGCCCTTCTCTCCCAATCAACCTAAAATTACAGAATCGCACCCTAACTTGGACTAACGCTGCCAATAGCACAGTTCGCTCCTGGACGCTCTATCAACAAGCAGGCAACACCTGGCCCTTACAACGCATTCTAACGGCTGATACCAACGCTATTATCCTTGCACCTGGCACTTATGCTCTGTGTGCCGTGGATAGAGTCATGAATGAAAGTGCTGGAGTGTTGATTACAGTGAAGTGATTGGAATCAGGGGAATGCTTCTCAAGTAACTCAGGTTCTGTCTAAGGAGGGTGAACAATCTAAGCTTGGCTGCGACAAGATCAGAGCATACTCCAGCCTATTTGATTGTTACAGTGCGAGCTTTATTGGCTTCAAGTGCGAACTTGAAATAGCCCCTGCCTACGACTACAACATGAGTGCTTAATATGCCTAGCAATATCAAAGAGAAAATTACCCAAGATTTGCAGCAAGCCAAATCTACTGGACAGGTGCGATCGGAGCGCATTCGAGACATTGTGAAGTCAGCAGTTTCGCAAGTCACCTCTGAAATGAAGCAGGGTTCAGGCGAACTGCGGGATATCGTCAGAGATGCTATTTCTGCGGTTGTTGAAACCTTTCAAGAGAAAGGTGGTGAACTAAAAGAGGAAGTCACTGCCTCCCTAGAAGGAGCAATTGAGGGTGTGAGCGAACTCAGACGGCGATCGATCTCTCAAACTCAATCTGAGATGAAGCAACTAGAAACAAAACTAGACAACGAAGAAGCAGAACTGCAACAAGAGATCGATCGCCTGCTAGTCGATGTGGGTGAAGCAGACCACGGTGAGACCTCTCCTACAGTCAAGACAGCTATCACATCAGCAGTAGACAGCTTGCGGGATAGCGAAGAAGTCTCGTTGATGCAAAAACGCTATGCTCAACTCCAAGCCCAATTGGCGATTCTCCGAGCTAACTTAGCAGCCCGTTATGGTGGACGCACCGAGGATATCCAGGGATATTTAGACGAAGCCAAAAACTGGTATGACCGCTCTCGTCCCCAAGCTGAAGCGTTAGCTGAACAAGTAGAGCAGAAGCGATCGCAGCTAGAAGAGCGTTTGGGAGATGCAGGTACAGCCGTAGCGAAAAAAGAGCGGCAAATTCGGCAAATTCTCAGTGAGCTGCTTCACTCTGCGGGAGATGCTTTACGTGAAAAAGAACGCTCTAACAAGCGCTAATTTTCGGTGTATTAGTTGGTGCATTAGGTAGAGATTAGATCAAAAGAGAGGGCGATCGCTTCTGTTTACCAGTAATGCGATCGCCCTCTACTTTTTGCAGGAACTATTTTTTGCAGGACAAACTCTTTGTGAGAGCAAATTGTTAAGAGCAAATATGTAGAGACGAGCGGCCATTCGCCTCTACGAGCCACTAACCTGCATTAATCAACTGGAACAGTCGCTGTAGAGAAATTTCTACTTGATCGGGATAGTGGTTGAGGTCGTGGCCGAGGCTATAGACCGCTTTCTCTAAAAGATAGGCATTCAATAGTACCTGTAGCTCCTGTTCGGTTTGAGGCACAAAAGGATGCTGGGCCGCAGTTGCCAGGTAGGTATTAAGGAACGTAGCACTGACAGAGGTATGCCAAAATTCTGTCCATTGCTCCATGAGCGCTAGGTTATCTGCATGGATCAAGCCACCTTCGATTTCATTGCGGAGGGCCTGGTTAGCGGCGTAATAGAAGGATTGCAACATGCCTGCTACATCTCGCAAAGGCGATCGCTTCATGCGGCGTTCGCTGAGAGTTCGATTCGGTTCTCCCTCAAAATCGATAATAATGAAATCCTTTCCGGTATACAGCACTTGTCCCAGATGATAATCTCCGTGGCAGCGAGTCCGCATAGCGGTAATCTTTTGATTGAGGATTAACTGGAAGCAATCCAGCGCCTTATCCTGCAAATCGCAAACAGACTGGGCCAACGGTTGCGTATCAGCAGATAAAGTACCTAAGTTCTGTTTTAACAAACGGAATACTTTCCCTGTCAAATTCCGCGCATATTGATAGATGGAGCGCTGATAGAACGTAGAGAACGGTTCTGGCGCAAAACTGGCATTCTCTGGATCAGAAGCTAAAGCACTATGTAGTTCTGCGGTTCGCTGAGCTAGGAGCTTGACATTAGCAAGATAAGAACCAATCGTGCTGAGGTGAGAGTCAGGCACTTCAGTTTTTTGCCAATCGGATAATGAGTCAGATGGGAAGGAGATTTCTTTGATCGCCTCTGGCTGGATCAGCGCGTGATCGAAGTAATCACGGAGGCTGTCGAGGGTGTAATCCCAGCCACTCCGGGTATCTAAGACAAATTCTTGCAATCTCCCGAACGTCATGGGTTCTTTATTGCGTTGGCGATACTCCAAGGCTCCCGCCACCGAAGCGAAATGCTCTAAGCACTTTTTCTCCTCCAAAAAGATCCCAATTTCCAGATCAGGGTTAATGCCTTCTTCGATTTTACGGAACAGCTTCAAAATCAAGCGATCGCCATAAATAATCGAGGTGTTATTGTGCTCTCCTTTCATCAACGTTGGTTCTAGCGGAGAAACGTCAGCCGTTAGAGGAGCGAAGATGTCGGTTGCTGTAGCCGCCAATTCTCCTGCCATCCCTGGATAGCGTTGATTTTTCGCAACTGCATCCAGAAGAGCCGTGAGGAAATTTTTGTCAGCTGTGGCATCAAATAAAACGCCAATATCATCTTTGCCAGCAATGTGCAGCCGAGCCACTACTAGCTGGGGGCTATCCGCCAACAAATGGATCGCTTGGTCTCCTTCCGCATAACCCAGAGGCAGCAAATAGGTATCTGACTCTCCTTGGATGTACTGCACTTGCACACAAAGGAGACGCGCCTCTCGATCCTGAAACGGAATCGCGATCGCCTCCTTAATCTGAACCGATTGCACCGTTTGCGCGTTGCTGACAAACCAACGACAGGTATATAGATAACTCGCTAGCACCGATTCTAAGTTATCCCGTGAATCGCGTTGGGACAACACCATCTGCCATTCTCCCTGAACCATCAGGGTTGGTAGCTCAGCTTGAGATTTGGGTGCTGGTAAGGCGCTGGGTTGAGGTTGAAGCGTGAACCAATAGAAGGCGTAAGGCCCGACACTCAGGAAGTAAGGAGAGTCGGTGATTGGGGGAAACTGAGTGCGACCAAAGATCTCCACAGGCATCATGCCATCAAAGGCCGAGAGATCAATTTCTACAGTTTGCACAAAGCGGGATAGATTGACAATGACTACGATCGATTCGTCTTCATAAGTACGGATAAAGGCCAAGACCTTCCGGTTATCCGGATGCAGCAGCTCAAAACTACCCCGTCCTAAGGCTTGAAAGCGCTTGCGAGTCGCCATTAACCGCTTCATCCAATGCCAAAGCGAGTTAGGGTTAGCTCGTTGCGCTTCCACATTAATCGCTTCGTAATGATATTCTGAATCGACAATAATGGGTAAATACAACCGCTGGGGATTGGCGCGGCTAAATCCAGCATTGCGATCGGCGCTCCATTGCATCGGAGTGCGCACACCATTGCGATCGCCCACATAGACGTTATCCCCCATACCGATCTCATCTCCGTAATAGAGCACCGGAGTTCCTGGGAGGGCAAGCAGCAAGCTATTGAGCAATTCAATTTGACGGCGATCGTTGCCTAGCAAGGGAGCTAAGCGCCGCCGAATTCCTAAATTCACCCGCATGTCACGGTCTTGGGCATAGACGCGATACATATAGTCGCGGTCTTCGTCCGTCACCATTTCTAGCGTTAATTCATCATGGTTGCGGAGGAACAATCCCCACTGGCAGTTATCTGGAATGGAGGGCGTCTGATGCAAAATGTCGATAATCGGGAAGCTGTCTTCCATCCGCAACGACATAAACAAGCGGGGCATCAGGGGGAAGTGGAAGTTCATATGGCACTCATCCCCATCGCCATAGTAAGCCGCTGCATCTTCTGGCCACTGGTTAGCCTCTGCTAGCAGCATCCGGTTCGGATGTCTTTCGTCCACATATTGCCGCATTTGCTTCAGAAAGTCATGGGTTTCTGGCAAATTCTCACAGTTAGTACCTTCGCGCTCGTAGAGATAAGGTACGGCGTCCATTCGCAGGCCATCGACACCCATGCTGAGCCAGAAATCCAATACCTCAAATACAGCTTGCCGAACAGCTGGGTTGTCGTAGTTCAAGTCAGGCTGGTGGGAGTAGAAACGGTGCCAGTAGTAAGCCTTGGCGATCGGGTCCCAAGCCCAGTTAGAAGTCTCAAAATCCTGAAAAATAATCCGAGCTTCCTGGTATTTCTCTGGCGTATCACTCCAAACGTAAAAGTCCCGCTCTACACTACCTTTAGGAGCCCGCCGAGCCCGCTGAAACCAGGGATGCTGGTCAGAAGTATGGTTAACAATCAGCTCAATAATGACCCGAATTCCCCGCTGATGCGCCGCTGCCAAAAACTCCTGAAAGTCTTCTAGGGTGCCATAGATCGGGTTGACGTTGGTGTAGTCAGCAATATCGTAGCCATCGTCTTTGAGTGGCGAAGGAAAGAACGGCAGCACCCAAAGGGCAGTGACGCCTAAGTCTTGTAAATAGTCTAGTTTCTCTGTCAGACCCCGAAAGTCACCAATACCATCTCCGTTACTATCAGCAAAGGCCCGAACTGGCACCTCATAGATGATCGCGTTCTTAAACCACAGAGGTTCATCTTTGATCACTGAACGTTGCACCTTTTCCACAGTTCAATTCCCTAGTCGCCACTGTAACAAGGTATAGAGTCTATTCCCTCATTGCCAATGACCTACAGACTGAAAGTCAAGGAATTAATAGGGGCTTGCTTGCAGCTATTCTGACTCTTCCTCCCCTAATTATTATTGTTACTAACTTACAGCTACTCCTAAGGGAAGAAATATATCTGTATCCCAAGAAGGAAAGATGGATAAGCCTCCCAGTCTTTCGCTTAGAATAAGTCTGTAGCTAACTGACAAATTGAGTAACTACTTTATGCCTGAAGTCGTCGAGATCCCCATCGAACTAACCCAATTTCAACTACCTCAAGCAGTTCAAGCACGTTTACAATTTCTATTGGATCAACAGGATGAGGGCTGTATGTTGTCTCAGTCAGAACGACAGGAGGCAGAAGGACTTGTAGAGCTGGCAGAATTTTTATCTTTGCTGCGTTTGCGCTCAACCCGTGTAATGAAGCAATCATAAATGGCAACGATTCCAGCTTCTCTTCGTCGATTAGTAATTCAACGGGCTAATCACCGTTGCGAGTACTGTGGAATATCTCAACTTGGGCAAGTTGCAACTTTCCATATTGACCACATTATCCCTGAAGTAGCAGGTGGCGAAACCACTTCAGAAAATTTGGCTCTTGCCTGTGTTTCCTGTTCTCTTCGTAAAGGCGCACGGCAAGCTCTTAAGGATGTAGAGACGGGTAAAATTGTCTCCGTTTTTAATCCTCGTCAACAGGTATGGGAAGACCACTTTGCTTGGAGTGGTGTACAAGTTGTTGGGTTAACAGCTATAGGTCGAGCGACAGTGCAGGCCCTTGACCTAAATCGAGCCACAATGTTGGCGATTCGGGGAGAAGAGGAGTTGCTAGGTCGTCATCCACCACCATAAATCAGCTTGATGTAAAACATGCAAAGTGCGACTTGTAGGTGTGGTACGCATATCGGCACATAGAGAAACCTAATGATGATTAGACTCAATCGATCTTGTATAACATACCTAATCAGCGAGTTGTACAGGTTCAATTTACAAAAAATGGGCGATCGCTAAGGACCACCCATTTCATATCATTATTGCGTTAGGACTACGCTGGATAGATCCGTAAACGACGATGCGGTTCAGAGCCGAAGCTGCTGGACTGGAGTTGGTAGTGCTCTACTAACTCATGTTGCATCTTGCGGATATGGGAGGCGCGAGGCAACAACTCTACAGGTTGACCTTTAGGCAGCACAATTTGTTCTACTGCCAATCTGGCTTCTTCCATAGCATCCATTTCGTCACCTTCATCATTTTGCTCCGCCTCTAGATCAAAATCAGGTTCAGCGATCGCCTCTAACCCTGGCATCCCCAGCACTTGGCGTAAAGTACGGATAATTTGAGGAGTACTGTTGGATTTAATGGCGTAGATTGGGATGTCGTGCGCTTGGGCTAGGTGTTGTAAGTTGGCATGCTTTCTCAAGTGCGATCGCAACGCCAAGATCGCTTCGGCATCTCCCAGTGCATCGACTAGTACCACTGGCAAATTCAGCATCCCTATGACTTGCTCCAACTGCTGACGACCTGTGCCGTAGAGGTAAAGCCGTAGCGGTTGATGACTCGATAGCTCTAAAGCCTCTTCAGGGATTAGCCCACTATCAAGTTCTGCCAAATTTTTACTCCTAGATAGCTTCTGGGGAAAAGACAGGAGTTGTCCTGTATTTTGGCTACTGGTCTTACTAAATGAAGCATTCCCAGTGGGCGCATTAGGCCGTCTCAGAGGCGAAAGGCTGGGCACTTCTCGCGTAATGATCACCTGTCCTTCGTCATTGATGGTTCTGATTTCAGGGTTAGGTTGACGGCCTCGGAGCAAGGCATCCACGCTGTCTGCCACTGTTTCATGCACGACCCACCGCTGACGCTCTAGCATCTCTACCGCAATGTCGAAAGTTGGGGGAGCTTTGCGCTCTAAGACACTCTTTTGGCTGCCTCGGCGTTTGGCTTCCTCATCTCCCAGCGTCACAGATTGAATCCCACCTACCAGATCAGAGAGTGTGGGGTTTTTGATCAAGTTCTCGATTTGATTACCGTGAGCTGTCCCGACTAGCTGGACTCCCCGCTCTGCGATCGTGCGAGCTGCAAGGGCCTCTAGCTCTGTACCGATCTCATCAATCACGATTACTTCTGGCATGTGGTTCTCCACCGCCTCAATCATCACTTGATGTTGCAGTTCAGGACGAGCGACTTGCATCCGTCTAGCCCGACCGATCGCGGGGTGAGGGATATCGCCATCGCCCGCAATTTCATTGGAGCTGTCAATGATCACGACTCGCTTATTCAAATCATCTGCCAGAACCCGCGCAATTTCGCGCAAGGCTGTGGTTTTGCCGACCCCTGGACGACCCAACATTAGAATTGACTGGCCTGTTTCTACCAGATCTCGAATCATGGCGATCGTGCCAAAAATCGCGCGGCCCACCCGACAGGTTAAGCCGACAATCTCACCAGAGCGGTTTCTGATGGCACTAATGCGATGCAAGGTTTGCTCAATGCCTGCCCGGTTGTCTCCGCCAAAGTCACCCAAGCGATCGATACAGTCCTGAATTTGAGTTCGAGTTACCATCTGCTCAGAAAGGTACTCGGCTCCATGAGGGAATCGTGCTTCAGGACGCCGCCCCAAGTCTAAAACCACTTCAACGAGGCGATCGCGCTCTGGATGTTGTTCTAAAATCTGTTGAATCTCCGAAGGCAAAATCTTTAACAGTTTCTGGAGATCATCTGTAATTTGCATGCTTCTATGTCAGCGTTGCTGAACGCAAATAAAAAAGTTAGTAAAATCTGCTTGCCATCTGATCTAACATTGTGGCGATCGCCTCACCTTTCATCAGCCAGGGAACACGACCACCCATGTAGGGATTCCACCCCTAAACTTAGGTTCTACAAATCTATCTCTGGGGATTCAAGATTAGCCTCTGTCGCTAAGTAGACGAGTTGGGATGGCAGAGTTCATTAGGATGGCAGATACCCAAATCAGAGGAGCTAATTATGCTCACACGTTTAATCAGCATTCTGAAGAAACAGCTCGGTATGACCAAAGCCCAGCCTTTAGGTCGAGCGAGCTTGTCCGAAACAGACTCATTCGACACCTTGCCCACCCCTTGGCCGATCGCTCAAGTTGAAGAGGAAGAAGACCCGAAGGTTATTTAGGCCTCTAGTCCCTGCCAATTCAGCAAGGTCGCTGCTGAAACAAACCCTCTCCATTAGCTTGACTTCTTAAAGGCTAGGAGAGGCCGCGCCAAATTTCCTACAATTAAATAAAATTAGTTAATCAAAATTGATGAATCTGCTTTAAGGCGATCGCCTAGCCACAAACCACCTTAATGTCGCCAAAAATAAGGTGCTCTGCGCTGGGGTCAGGTGAAAGCTTCGAGTCAGATGCTTAGTGCGCATTCCATACTATGCTTCCTGGGCTTTTCTTAAAATTCACCCAAATTCACCCAGTTGAGAATTGTGATAAATACCTATTTTTTTACTGGGAAATAACAATCACAGGGGTATAATCGCGTTAAATTAACAAAACTACACACGTAAAATCCGGTTGTTCAGGTGAGGTAAAGGTGATAGAAGGAGTGGAACAATCTACCCGCAATTCCAAGTTGCAACAACCGAGCGGTACGGAAGCATCGGTAGTTTTTCCTCCGCCAGTCACTCCATTTGAATCGCCCATGCCCAACCCGGTCGCCTCTGCCCCTTTTCCCAAACGCACAACCCTTGCCAAACGCCTCTTTTGGAGTTTTGCTTTCGTCTTAACAACCACCGTATCAGCGTCTATTGGGGCCACGGTGGCCTTGCTAGCTCCTGTGGCACCCCCCTCGACTTCTGATGCGCAAAATGTGTCGCTAAACAACCTGTGGCAAAAAGGGCTACAGTACAAAATCTCTCGCCCGGTCAACATTTTAGTGATGGGGATCGATCGCGTTCCGGGGATGACGGGAAACTCACCAGAGGTTTTCGAGGGTCGCAGTGACACGATGTTACTATTGCGGGTTGATCCAAAAACCAAGTCAGTTAGTATGCTGTCGATCCCTAGAGACACTCAGGTAGAGATTCCTGAAATCGGGATCACCAAAATCAACCAAGCGAATGCCAGTGGTGGCCCTGCTTTAACTGCGCGAGTGGTCAGCCGTCACTTAAATAATGTGCCGATTGACCGCTACGTGCGCGTCAGCACTGATGCTTTCCGTGAGATTGTAGACTTGCTGGGCGGTGTGGATGTCTTTGTACCCACGCCAATGTTCTATGAAGATCAGACCCAGAAGCTCAGAATTGACTTGGCTCAGGGCTGGCAAACTCTAGATGGAGAACAAGCCGAAGGGTTTGCTCGGTTTCGTAACGATGCGTATGGTGACATTGGCCGAGTCCAGCGCCAGCAAGCTTTGATCAAGGCACTACGCGATCGCCTAACCAGCCCCAGTGTGCTACCCCGTCTGCCTAAAGCGATCCGAATTATGCGGAAGTACATTGACACCAACCTCACTTTGGAAGAAATGTTGTCGCTAATCGGCTTTGGTCTTGGGCTAGAGCGCGATCAATTCAAGATGGTGATGTTGCCAGGTCGCTTTAGCCAAGCCGATGAATATATTTCTAGCTACTGGATCATGGACGATCAGGGGCGCGATCGCGTCATGCGGGAATTTTTCAAAATCGATGCTGCCGGATTAGCCCTAGATAGCCAATACCACCTAGCGTCTGATACCGCTCCCCAAGGCTTGCGGATCGCCATTCAAAATGCCTCTGGGCAACCTGAACTGGGTAGCCGCGTGGCTGAAATTCTAGAAAACCAAGGCTTCCCCAATGTCTACATTGTGCAAGACTGGCCCGACCATCAGCGCCAAACCCAAATTATTGTGCAGCAAGGTGACTTAGAGGGGGCAGCAGTCCTCAAAAAGGCGATCGGCTTGGGCAACATTGAAGCGACTTCTACCGGAGATTTAGAATCCGACCTCACCATTCGCATCGGGGAAGATTGGCTGCAAAAAGGCATCTAGGCATCTAGAACGATGGGCTGAATTAGCTTGGGTAGAGCTTTGCCTCACGTGAACTATGATCCAAGCGGTCTCGTGCTAGGTTGGGTGCAGAATGTCGGTGGCTGAAGTGGGATGAAAGTTGCAGATTTAGTGACCTGGTTTGAAGCTTGGGCCAATCCAAGTTGGCAGGAAAGTTGGGATAACTGTGGTTGGCAAGTAGAACCAGGGGTTCTCGATCAAGCCGCCTACGTTTTAGTCTGCCTCACCCCAACGCTAAGCGTGATGCAAGAGGCGATCGCGCTCCGTCAGGCAGGGATTCCAGTCAATTTGATCTTTGCCCACCATCCCTTGATTTTTGGCCCTCTCAAGTCCTTGCAAAAAGGCGATCCCATCAGTGATATGGTTCGCCTATCGTTTACCCACCAAATCAGCATTTACACGGCTCACACCAACTTTGACCAGGTGAATCATGGTACAGCAGATGTCTTAGCCGAAGTTCTGGATCTGAACCAGGTTGCTCCCATTGTGCCGACTCAAAACGGCTTTGGTTACGGGCGAGTCGGGTTGCTCGATCCAGCTCTTTCTTTACAAGATCTGCTAGCCCGCATTCAAGCGCAGTTAGCCCCACCTAACTTGATTTTCTCGCCCACTGCTAATCTGCACCAACCAATTCATAAGGTAGCCGTTTTGGGTGGCTCAGGAGCTAGCTATATCTCCGCTGTGGTCAAGACTGGAGCGCAAGCTTACCTCACCTCAGATTGTAAGTTTCACCAGTTTCAAGAGAGTCGCGATCGCGGCCTAATTCTGATCGATGCGGGACATTACGCCACCGAACGTCCAGCCTGTGCTCGCCTAGTCGAAAAATTGCGGGTACTGGGGCTGGAATGGGTGCAACTCAGCAGCGAGGATGAGGATTTTCGTCAGTTCTACCATCATTGTGTCTCCTGAATCTAAGTACAGGACAAAAGCTTGCAAATACTCCGAAGAAAAGGGTTTCATGAGAATTACCACATTCCGAGCATGAAACCCTATGCATCAGGTTACTCTACTTCGCGATGCCTTGCGTCCCCACCTCGCTTGGCATGGAGCCAGACTAAGTTTTCTAGCCGCTTTCCTAATCGCTCTGCTGCGAGTTAAAACCATCAACTTTGCTGAACTCGCCACGGCCTTCAGTGGCAAGGCCCAAACCGACTCGCATTACAAACGACTCCAGCGGTTTTTCCGCCACTATGCCATCGATTATGCTGAGATCGCCCAGGCAGTGGTAGCTCTCATGGGCATTCCTGAACCGTGGGTGCTCTCCCTGGACCGGACGCAGTGGCAATTTGGGGAGCACACCTTCAACATTCTGATGCTGGGTGTAGTTCATGAAGGCATCGCCTTTCCTGTCGTCTGGTGCCTCCTCGATAAGCCCGGCAATTCCAACACCGATGAACGCATCGAGTGGTTCAACCAGTTTCTGGAACGCTTCGGAGAGCGGGAGCTTGCCTGCCTAACCGCAGACCGAGAGTTCATCGGCAAAGACTGGTTTAGCTACTTGTTGCAAGAGCCACGAACCCCCTTTCGCATCCGCATCCGTCACAATCACATCATGGGCAAAGGCCGTCAACGTTTCAAGGTCAGTGCCGTCTTTCAAGCCCTTCAGCCTGGACAGCATCAGGTGCTGCGGCATAAACGACAATTGTGGGGACATTGGCTCTACATCGCAGCATTGCGGTTGGACGATGGTACCCTGCTGGTGGTTGCAACTCAGGCTGCTCCTCAGTCCGCAATTACAGATTATGCCAAGCGCTGGGGAATTGAAACTTTGTTTGGCATTTTCAAGAGCCGAGGGTTCTGCTTGGAATCCACCCACCTCAGCGATGGGGAGCGACTCAATAAGCTGCTGGCGCTGCTCTCCTTAGCGCTGTGCTGGGTGATCCTCACCGGAGAATGGCTCCATGAAATCAGACCATTGGCGATCAAAAAGCATGGACGTAGAGCCAAGAGTATTTTCCGCTATGGTTTTGACCATCTCCGTCATATTGTTCTTAACTTGGAGCAGAAAATGAATGAGTTTCAGAATGTTCTACAATTTTTGTCCTGTACTTAGCTCCTGAATAACAACACAGTTTGAGTTTGGGCTCCAGTCACTGCGGTTGGGGCTGGTATCTGTAACTTGAATACCTTTTTGTCGTAGGCTATCAAATACCTTACGGTTATTGGCGATCGCATCCTCAGTCTTCCAAACCTCAAACTTCCAATCCTTTGTGATGGTCTGACCCTGAGCATCGGATGAATCTATTCTGGCGGTAACTAGCTTGTGTTCATCCTCCGATTGCTCACTTAGGATCTTCCAACTCCGCACCGCATTCAGTGGGTTCGACTTAGCGTCAGATAGAACGCAAAAATTTTGCGCTGATGTGGAGTTTCCGTTGGAGAGTTTTTGGAGGAATTCTTCAGCAGTTTTCTTGCCTGATGGGGCACAGCCAAATAACACAGACGTGAGGCTAAAAATAGCAGCTAGTTTCAAGAACTTCATTGGATTTTTTCGTGCAGACTCCCCCAAGTTTAGTTATGCATTGGGTTGGTGATCACCGTATAAACCTTGAAGATATTGCTGGCTTCTATCTACATCTCTTTTGAGCTTCAGGACTCATTAAATTGTGAGTGGCTTGGAGCTATGAGGACTTTGCTTCTACAACTGAATTCATACGAACCCGTAAATTTACTTGCTAAACAACTTTTAAGCAGCTCGACCAGTGGCATACTGGAACGGATACTCTGGTTATGAGGCTGTTTGGGAGATTTGCATTCATGGCTTATTTCTGGTTTAAAGCATTTCATATCATTGGCGTTGTAGTTTGGTTCGCCGGACTTTTCTATTTAGTACGTTTATTCATCTATCACGTAGAGGCAGAAGAGAAGCCAGAACCTGCTCGTTCCATTTTGCAGCAGCAGTACGCCTTGATGGAAAAGCGCCTGTACAACATCATCACCACGCCCGGAATGGCAGTAACGGTGGCAATGGCGATCGGGATGCTCTATACCCAACCTGACCTTTTGCGCGATCGCTGGTTGCACATCAAATTGGCATTCGTCGCCATCTTGTTGGTCTATCACCACTACTGCGGTCGTCTGCTCAAGCAACTAGACAGGGGCGAGTGTAAGTGGAACAGTCGGCAGTTGCGAGCCTTAAATGAAGCACCAACACTCCTCCTAGTCGTGATCGTGATGTTGGCGGTCTTCAAAAACAACTTACCTACCGATGCTACGGCTTGGGTGGTTGTCGGATTAGTGATTACAATGGCCGCAACCATCCAGCTTTACGCCAAAATCCGCCGCAAAAACGAAGAGAAAATGGCTGCCGCTGCGCAAACAACGGACAACTCTTTACCTGCTAATTCTTAACGAGAAAGCGGTAAAGAGTTAGTCAAAGCTCTTAACTAGAGTTTTACTCCCCTTCCCTTGTAGGGAAGGGGCTGGGGGTTAGGTTAGGTCTCAAGGCAGCTTACCCGCAGCAATTTACTTGCAATACACGGTAGCTCTAGAGAAAGCTAAAGGTTCTCCAAATCCACTTCAAAGGTTTGGCCATCCAGGGTGACGCGATCGCCGGAGACTAGTTTGCGGCCTCGACGAGTTTCTAAAACGCCATTCACACTCACCACCTCGTCTTGAATGATCATCTTGGCTTGGCCACCCGTATCTACAATTCCCATTACCTTCAAAAATTGGTCTAGTTTAATCGTATTGCTCGTCTTAGTCATACCAGATTCAGAGAGAGTCGTCTCGCGAGAAGTCATGATTGCTATTTTCTATTGTCTCTGAATGTTGTGGCCTTGGCGGGGGGCGATCGCGAAATTAAAGCTAACTTGCCTTACTGCTCAGCAGTCACTACCAACTGCCAATTAGCTGCTTGAGGAACTTGTGGCAGCGTTACTTCTAAGCGATCGCCCACCCAACGCAAATCACTCATTTCTGCTCCTAGAACAGTGACTTGGCTGTGAGATTCTAACCCCACCCAATGAACTTGAAAGTTGCGTACCGCAGGCATCCCCGCATAGGTGCCTTGGATGGCTTCACAAGTAAGCATGTGCTGGCCCAACGCTTGCTGCTGTGTAAACCGACGGCGACTGCCCGCTTCCGTTAGATACGCCTGACTAGTGCCATCATCTTCATACAAATCGAGTTCTCCTGCCTCTCCTACCTCTCCTACCTGTCCTGCATACACTTCGAGCCGCAACGTATCCGGTGGTTGAGTCCCTGCGTGCAAAGCGACAGGCTGTAAAGGCAAAATCGCTCCCGCTTTCACAAACACAGGGACTTCTGCTAGGGGCGCATACAAACTTAGTTGCTGTGCTCCTAAATAATATTTGCTGGTTTCTCGATGCCACCAACTTCCGTCAGGCAAATAGACCGAGCGATATCCGCCTGCTTCTACTACAGGGGCTACCAAGACGCGATCGCCCAGGAGGTATTGGGTCGGTTGCTCATAGGCAGCAGGGTCTTGAGGATAATGTAAATACAAAGGCCGACACAGGGGTAGTCCTGTATCATAGGCCACGCGGCCCAGATGATAGAAGTAAGGGAGAAACTGAATGCGCGTGTGGAAGGCTTGGCGAACTGCATCCAGCACCCACTGACCGTAGGCCCAAGGCTCCCGTTTGCCATGATCTGAGTGCAAGCGCACCACAGGGCTCCAGCAGCCAAATTGCACCCAACGTACATACAATTCTGGATCAATAAATGGCACTCCAGGCACATGGTTGTAGAAGCCGCCTAAATCGTGCGACCAGTAAGCCATGCCCACATTACCAGCCCGTGCCGTAAAGTCTACGAGTAACTGCAACACTTCCCACTGCGAGTAAGTATCCGCTGAGAACTGCGCGGGATAGCGATGGGAGCCAATACCACCTGTGCGAGACAAAATCATGGGTCGCTGGTCACGATTGGCCAGATGGGTGAAATAGACATGATTGGTCCAAAGCTGGGAATTAACACCAGGATGAATGGCACTTGAGCCGTCAATCCACCAAAAGTCAATGCCATCAGCTTCTCTTGGCCCATGTAGCACCTGCATAAATAACCGAGCTTCCTCTGGCTCTGCCAAGTTGAATAACAGCCATCCTGTTTCTAGTTCGGTGTCTGTAGGCTTATATTCCGCCATACCCTCGGGATGCCAGGACTCAAAGATCCAACTAGACATAGGATTTTTGACGGCAAATACCTTTCCTGCCTTGACATCGGCTGGGTCTAACCTCCGCGCTTCGCACAAAGCTTGGAATTGGCTGTCACCCGGAGCTAAGCCTTCGGGGTGAACATTGGCTCCTACATGCAATTCTTGCTGATGGATTTGCTTGAGAAACATGGGGGCATCTGGGAAAAACTCAGGATTCCAATCCCACCCACACCAACCGGACAAGTGCCAATCTACATCTAGAATCAAAACGTCTAGCGGTAGGTTCAGCTCTTCAAACTGCTGCACCAACTTGTGGTAATCGGTGTCGTAGAGTTGACCAAACAACGAAAACCAAACTCCAAAAGCCCAGCGCGGCAGCATGGGCATCGGGCCACAAAGTCGCACAAAGTTTTGGAGGGCTGCGGCATAGTCAGAACCGTACGCAAAAAAGTACCAATCTTGCCCTTCTGGATCTAGGCGTTGTCCCAACCAGTTATTTTCTAGTGGTGCACTCACCGAGTCATTCAAGACACTATAACCACTACGACTCAATATGCCTGGGGGAAAATGTTGCCACTCTTGTAAGAACTGCTGCACCTCCTCTGGTAGCTCTGTTTGGCGATCGCGAGCTAGATGCCAAAGTGGTGGTTCTTCAAAGCGGGTGGTTTCTCCGCGATCGCGCAAGGTGAGATGAGCCTTTTTCATCGGGCCATAAAGCCATTCTTCGGTGTGGGGGTAAGTGCGCTCCACCGCAGCAGGATGGACTCCCGTGGGCCGAAAATTCCGGTGAATCAGGTCTAGGCTGGAGAACGTACCACCCAAATTCTGGTGATCGACGGTTGAGGGAGTCCAGCGCCCACTCTGGTCACTACAGCGCCACTCTATCTGTAGGTTGTCGTCGTTGAAAGGCTGGGAACTAGGTTGATAGTGAATTTCGATCAGTTCGGTTTGTAGCTGTAAGGCTCCGGTTTCTGCCCAAGCGATCGCCTGGAACGGCACAGCCTGAGGTCGCGTGATTGCCTGGACAGTGGGCCGATCTTCAAATTGTCCTGTCGCTGACCACTCCAAACGAATTAGACCCTGGCTCAAGGCACTGAAGCGGGCTGAGCCACAAACCACGCGATCGCCTACAACCTGGTATTCCACAGCCTCTCTCCTAGTAGACCCTTCCGGTTCCCAAGGTAGCAGGGACTTTTTGGGTGAGATGGCTGCTCAGGATATAGGGACGAAAAAACTACCTGAAGAAAGTTTTTGCTAATTCTTCCAGAGGGATTGCGCTTTTCTAGAAGAGTATGCTAATTTTATAAATCGCTGGGACGCATAGCTCAGTTGGTTAGAGCACTACCTTGACATGGTAGGGGTCACAGGTTCGAGTCCTGTTGTGTCCATTTTTTCAGTCTGTTTGTACTAACAGATTGCTGAATTTATCATGAGAACTGTAGGTTTTTTACAGCTCTCATGGTTGAAAAGCAGAAGCTTCAAGAGTTAGTAAATTTAGGTTTGTCTAGCAGACAGATCGCTGAGAGGGTTGGAAAAAGTCAGACAACCATTCGATATTGGATTGCAAAGTACCAGCTAGCTCTTTCCCCACTAAAGGAGGAAGGCAAAAACTGCTGATAGAGAAGGCATGTTTGAATTGCAGTGAAGTTTTGCAGAGCAGCGACTGTAGAGCGAAGTATTGCAGTTCATTATGTAGCGCTCAATTTCGGCAGAAGCTCTATATCGAGAGTTGGTTGAATGGTAAAGTCAGCGGTCAGATATCTGGCGGAACTCTAATTTCTTCTCATATTAGAAACTACTTACTAGAGAAAGCTAATTACCAGTGCAGCGAATGTAGTTGGTCAAAAATAAACCCTTTTACCAACAAAATACCTCTAGAAATCAATCATATTGATGGAAATTTCTTGAATAATGTCCCAACAAATTTAGAGGTTTTATGCCCTAATTGCCATGCGCTGAAGCACACCTATCAAAATCGAGGTGAGGGCAGGAGAGCAAAAGGTTATATGAAGTAATCTATAGTTCTGTTATGTTCAAACGATTAATTGTTGATGCGGCTAGGGCTTCTGTCCGTTGTTTTTATTTTCAAAGGTGAATTTCAACCTTAGAGTGATATGAGGACTGACCAGGAAGCCTGACAATGAATCACAGGAAAGCCTTGGTTATTCTGTCTTGCAACCCTCGTCTGCCGCGCTAAGCGAAAGGACTCATCTAGAGCTATGAAAATAGGACAATGGATTGGCTTAATTGCCCTGCTGGTTTCGATGTACATTCTATGGCAGATCCGGCAGGTGCTGTTGCTGGTCTTTATGGCTGTAGTGTTTGCGACTGCTTTGAACCGTTTAGTCAGACGGTTGCGGCGATCGGGGGCAAAGCGAGGGATTGCCGCCCTCCTAGCTATCTCTTGCTTCCTAGTTTTCTTCCTCGTCTTTATCGGGATAACCATTCCACCCTTTATCGAGCAGTTTCAACTATTGACAGAACTGGTACCACGAGGGTTAGAACGGTTGCGAATTTGGGTGGAGGCTTTACGCACCCAGTTACCAGGTCAGCCCCTCCGATATTTACCCAGCGTCAATGATCTGACTCGCCAAATTCAGCCGTTTGCGACCTGGGCCTTTAACAATTTCTTCTCGCTGTTCTCAAATTTCCTGGCGATCTTGCTGAACTTGCTGCTAGTTGTGGTTTTGACCGTTATGCTATTGGTCAATCCTACTCCCTACCGGAATGGGTTTGTGCTGCTGTTCCCTTCGTTTTACCGGAGACGCGCTGATGAGATTTTGGCGAAATGCGAAATCGCTTTGGTTAATTGGATGGGCGGTATTCTAATTAATATGCTTGTCATCGGCTTGGTCAGTGCTGTTGGTCTGTGGCTGCTCCGAGTGCCTTTGGTGCTAGCCAACGCAGCGATCGCGGGTCTCTTGGAAGCCATCCCGACCGTAGGACCAACCCTGAGCTTGATTCCGCCAATGGCGATCGCACTCCTAGATGCTCCTTGGAAAGCAGGAGCTGTATTAGCTTTCTATGTAGGCATTCAGCAGCTAGAGCAATTTTTGCTGGTGCCGTTTGTTATGTCCAAGCAGGTCGCCATCTTGCCAGTCGTTACACTGCTATCTCAGGTAATTTTTGCCATCTTCTTTGGCTTCCTGGGCTTGTTTTTAGCGATCCCTCTGGTCATTGTGGGCCAGATTTGGGTGCAGGAAGTTTTAGTTAAAGACGTACTCGATCGGTGGGGTGCAGAACCAAAGCTCAGTATGGCTCCAGCCACTGTCGAGGTTCCTGACAGCCCGATAGAGGTCATTGATAACACTGTTGAATCTTAAGCTCTCGTTTCATGCAAGCTCGTGTTTCGATTGTAATTCCAACTTTGAACGAGGCAGGTAGCTTAGAGCGCACCTTGCGCCACTTGGCCTTGTTATATCCTCCTGCTGCCGAGATCATCATCGTAGATGGCGGCAGTGAAGATGAGACAGTCGCGATCGCCAAAGCCGTGGCAACCTCTGATTGCATGCCTTCAACCACACAACTTCGCATTCTGGAGACCGAGCAACGGGGGCGATCGCTGCAAATGAATTTGGGGGCCGAAGTTGCCTGCGGGGATATCCTTTGTTTTCTGCATGCCGATACTTGGGTGCCAGATGACTTAACGAGCATCATGAGCCAGACCTTGGCAGATGTGCAAGTTGCCTGCGGGGGCTTTATCTGTTTACTCGCAGGCCCGCAAACCACCCGTTGGGGCATCTCCCTGCATCACTATCTTAAAACCTACTACGCACCGCTGTTGTTCCGCCCTCATCTCTTCTTCTTTAAGGGGTTACGCCTGCTGTTTGGCGATCAAGTCATGTTTTGCCGCCGGAGTGACTTCTGGGATTGTGGTGGCTTCGATCCCAACTTGCCAATTATGGAAGATGGAGACTTATGCCTAAAGTTGGTGCAGAAAGGACACATCCGCATGGTTAACCGAATTGTGCAAACCTCCGATCGCCGAGTAACACGCTGGGGTTCGCTCAAAGCGACTGCTATTTATTCCTATATCGGCTTCCTGTGGGGGTTAGGAGTTTCGGCGACCTATCTCAAGAAGTTCTATGCAGATATCCGCTGATTTAATTGCCAATCGTAATCTAGATATTTGATCGGGGTTTTAGCATTAACAGGTAGATCTGTGGCATAGAGACGAATGTAGTCTGGAATAGAATCTGCCACTTGCAGAAAATCCTGACGATACCACTTGAAGATCTGGCTGCAATATAACGTCTGTGTTTCTCCGTCATAACGAACTTTATCTCTATTGTGGATAAAGCGACTGGCATCTGCTTCTAACTGCTGCTGCACCCGATCGGGCCAGTAAGCTTCATGGCGCAGTAGAGGGCAACCAATGGAGGCACAAACCAAGGCAAAATGAATTCGAGGCTCTTGGAATTGCGATCGCAGAATTTTATGTTCAATATGCGCCAAACTGTAGCGCTTACCTGCCACCCCGTGAGCGGGCCGAGAGAAAAACCACAGAAACGCTAACCAGTTCGGCACACCTAAAATCTTGGGTTGGATCGACGCAATCGGATAGCGCTCTAAAATTTGAGCGATCGTGAAAGCATTGTAGAGGTTAATCCACAACGCCAATTTCTCATCTGGAGTGAGCTGCAAAGTCAAGTCAGGAGATTGGAATGTTGAAAGCCATTGATTGAGCTGATGGGGCTGTTCTTGCTGCCAAGCTCGATAGTCTACTCGACCTTGGTCATCCACATATTGCCGCAGGAGCGCATCCCAAGGAGCAAAAGCGATCGCAACCATAAATCCCCCTAGGCTAACAGTCTCAGTGTTTCAGTTTTAGTGACCGCACCATTGCACCATTATCGGCGCTCAGCTCAACCAATTGTGCTTGAGAAAAGTGGTCAAACGTCCTTGTACTTCGCTCAGACACCTTTCAGCATCACGCAGTAAATTTTTCAGGTTTTCATCACTGGCATTATCTAGCCCTTCCTTGGAATACACCAATCGAGGCTGAATTCTTAAATAACGCTCGTTATCGGCAATCTGTTGAGAAATATAGGCATGAATGTCAGAAGGAGCATCCATTGTGACGCTAAGAATACGAGCATTCCAGGCCCAACGTAGCAGACCCCACTGTCTCGCTTCCTCCCAAGGAATGGTGGAGTCCGGTTGTCCCGTGCCGATGGAGAGGACTTGAATCTCTTGAGGAGAGTAACCTAGCCGCAAGGCTTCGGCGATCGCACAAGCAGTCGGATTGTTAGCTCCCACTCCACCATCAATCGCAGAAAACTCACCCATCAACTGGTAAACAGAAGTCGTGTCTGGCACCACAGACCAGGGTTTTGCCAATGTTGCAGTCCGCGTTGCCAGATCGTAGCGCTCAATTGAGCCTTTTTGCCCTTTGCCATGCCCTGCCACAATTTCGATTTGCATCTTGTAGTAATCATCCGCGTCTTCCCAAGGGCTAGCAGCCAAGGTCATTGTCTGACTAGTGCCACCTTTAGCAGTCCCACCTGCTTGGATCAGGAGACGATGGGCAGGAAAATAGGTAGGAGCGGAAGCTGAGCAAGCACAGAGTTCCCACAAAGGCACATCAGCATACCACTTCCTTGGCCGCCAACTCTTGAACACGATAGGAGTGCGCCGGATGGTGTCGTAAGTTGTGATCAATAATTTATTAGATTCAGAATTAGGGCTGATTTCGGAGAACGGGCGATCGCCTAACTCTGTTTGCAGCACTTTGAGCAGGCCCTCATCAGAGAATTTAGGCACAGAAATAGAAGGAGGAAAACTGGTCAGACCATATCGTGCAAGCAATCCCAAGCGCTGCGGCACAAAATATCCCCACCAATTCCAATAGGGAAAAATTGTCTTGCCACGATTTTGGTAAAGATTGACTAATCTCTCACTGCTAAAGCCTAAAGCGACCCCAGCAGCAAGCAATGAGCCTGTAGAAGTCCCGGCGATCAGATCAAAATGTTGATTCAGTGGTCCATCTAACTGGTGCTCCACCGCTTGCAGAATTCGCGCTGCGATAATTCCCCGAATGCCACCTCCATCCAAGCTGAGAATCCGAAATGTCATAGCAGTTTTCCTTAAAAATCTAAAATCTTATGGCAGAGTATTACCCGTTTATCCGCTTAGAGTCCGGAAAGCAGGCCTTTAATTTAAAGTTGATGAGATATCTCCGAGAGAACTGTACCCTACAATCAGACAAGATTCTACAATTCTGCTGTCTAGAAGGCTAAGCCTACGATTCGAGCGATCGCAGCCATTTGAGTATGAACTACCAAAAACAGGTAACTACTATATCTTTGGGTACGGCGGCCCCACCAATCATTTCTATGACTTTGCAGTTCGAGTCGATTCGATAAAGCATATTTGTATCAACCGCTACCATATCTATACTATATCTGTAGGAAGAGGGATTTCTCTCTGAGAGAGAATGTTCGAAAAACAACATGTCCGCTAGGGCAGATGAGCAGCAGCTAGAAATCACAGTAAAGTTAAGTCCCAACCAAGAATATGAGAGCTAAGAGCGCAACATCCTTGTAAAAGGCTGGCTCCTATTTTTTGTTGGCTAGTTTTGCAATCGACTGACTTAACGAAACTTATTTAAAAAGTATAGTCATGCTTTCAACAAATCAACCTACTGCTCATGACAATCGCTCCTTTATTCTGCTGATCTGTGGAGCGGCGGCCCTTGGTGGCTTTTTGTTTGGGTTTGATACAGCGGTTATTAATGGTGCGGTTGCAGCTTTGCAAGCCCACTTTCAAGCAAATAGCGTGCTGATCGGCTTGGCAGTTTCCTTAGCACTCTTAGGTTCCGCGATCGGAGCTTTTTTTGCAGGTCAAATCTCGGATCGCTTCGGTCGGGTCCAAGTCATGCTCCTTGCCTCGGCATTGTTTACCATTAGCGCGATCGGATCTGGGTTGCCATTTGGCATTTGGGACTTTATTTGTTGGCGACTTTTAGGAGGGATTGCGGTTGGGGCGGCTAGTGTCATTGCTCCCGCTTACATTGCTGAGGTTTCTCCAGCACATCTGCGGGGGAGAATGGGATCTTTGCAACAATTAGCTATTGTGGTCGGGATTTTTCTAGCTTTGCTCTCTGACTACTTTATTGCTGTTTCTGCGGGTTCTGCTGCTTCACCCTTTTGGTTTGGCATTGCTGCTTGGCGATGGATGTTTTGGACAGAAATTCCTCCCGCTATTCTGTATGGTGTAGCGGCATTGAGAATTCCAGAGTCTCCCCGGTACTTAGTGGCACAAGGACGAGAATCTGAAGCAGCAGCTGTCTTTGCCAAGGTAGATAGAACTATTGATGTAAAAACCAAGATTCAAGAAATTCGCGAGACTGTATTCCGCGATCGCACTGCGAAGTTCTCGGACCTGTTTAGTCGTAAAGGTGGTCTGATTCCGATCGTTTGGCTAGGAATGGGGCTATCTATCTTCCAGCAGTTTGTCGGCATCAACGTTATCTTTTACTACAGCAGTGTCCTATGGCGATCGGTTGGGTTTACCGAGGCCAGTTCCCTCTGGATTACAGTGATTACTTCAGTCACTAACATTGTCACCACTTTAGTCGCGATCGCCTTTGTAGATAAATTTGGTCGCAAACCACTTTTGGTTCTGGGGTCGCTGGGGATGATGCTCACCTTGGGCACTATGGCAACTGTGTTTAGCAATGCTTCTCTTGATCCGGCGGGCAACCCTGTTTTAGCAGGTTCTCAAGGCATTATTGCGCTGATAGCCGCTAACCTGTATGTGTTCTGCTTTGGCTTCTCCTGGGGGCCTGTGGTGTGGGTGTTGTTAGGCGAAATGTTTAACAACAGAATTCGAGCAGTGGCGTTGGCTGCTTGTGCGGCGATTCAATGGGTGGCTAACTTCATTGTCTCCACTACCTTTCCACCATTGCTAGACTCGTTTGGTCTAGGCACTGCTTATGCTCTCTATGCCACAGCAGCAGCTATGTCTCTCTTCTTTGTGATCTTCTTAGTGAAGGAAACGAAAGGGATGGAGTTAGAACAAATGTAATCCAGCTTGCGTGCTCAAAAGAACGCTCAGGTCGAAAAGTAATTGGGATAATAGAGGTAGGCACTAGGATTTATTCACGGTGCCTATCACAATAAATTTGATTTTTGCTGAGGCCGTGTGATGAAACGCCTAGTAACAGGTGCATTAGTAGTTGTAGTCCTAGAGCTATTGAGTGGCGCTGCGGTCAATGCCCAAGCCGCGATCGATAGACTGGGAACCTTTAACTTTCCTAATACTAGAAACAACCAACTCAACTACCCCAATAGCTCTCGGATTTATTCCAACGGTGCCATCCGCTCTACGCGGGGACAAGTGGCTTCTCCTGCCGCAACGATCAAACACGGGGATGGTTCTACCAGCTTCTATTATCGGGATGGAACTCGAATTACGGTGGACAAAACGACAATTAGCCCCGTTGGCACGCCTTTAAGATCAGGTGAGATCAATCAGGGTATAAACCAAGGTGTAAACAGGTAGAGTTGTACCCTAGATACCATTGATGCGTCCAGCCAAATTGGCGATTACGGCAACCAATTCAGCAGGTTCAACGGGTTTAGCAATATGGGACTGGAAACCTGCCAAGAGCGCAGCGGTACGATCTTGAGTTCTGGCATAGGCGGTCAGGGCGATCGCGGGAATTCTGCCTCCGTTCTCTGGCTTTAGGGCTCTGACTCGACGCAACAGAGAATAACCGTCTTCCTCAGGCATGCCAATATCACTGATTAATATATCCATTGGCTGTGAAGATTCGGTCAAGACTGAGATTGCTGCATTTGCTGAGTCGGCGGCGATGACTTCTACCCCACAAGCTTTTAGCGTGTAAGCCAATAAATCTCGCATATCCGGCTCGTCATCCACGATTAGTACCCTCAATCCCTTTAGCCGCGGAGAGTAGTCAAACGGGACAGTACCTCCCACGGCTGGATGCACTCGTTCTAGTTCAATCGCTTTTGGCACCACGGCTATCAAGGGCAGTTTTACGGTAAACGTTGCGCCTTGCCCTTCGCCCGGACTTTCTGCATGTACTGTTCCGCCATGCAACTCTACCAGTTGGCGCACGATCGCTAAACCTAGCCCCAGCCCCCCAAAAGATCGGGTGATGGAACCATCTGCTTGCCGAAAGCGTTCAAAGACATGGGGAAGAAATTCTGCACTAATGCCTTGACCTGTATCTACTACCACAATCTCAACATGAGAATTAATGCGTTGCAGACAAACCTGAATCCGCCCCTGTTTTGGGGTGAACTTGATCGCATTGCTGAGCAAATTCCAGACAATCTGCTGTAACCGTTCGGAGTCTCCTAAAACAGGGCCTGCTGCGGGATCAAGTACCGATCGCAAATGAATGCTCTTGGCATCAGCGGCAGGTCGTACCGTATCAATGGCTGCCTCAACTACGTGCAATAGCTCAACCGTTTGCACATTGAGGCGAATCTTGCCTGTAATAATGCGTGAGATATCCAGAAGATCATCAATCAACTGGGCCTGGGATCTGGCATTGCGCTCGATCGTCTCCAAGGCTCGACTCATCCTAGCTTCGTCCACCTGACTAGCACGGAGGATTTGAGACCAACCCAGGATGGCATTAAGGGGAGTTCGCAGTTCATGGGAAACGGTGGATAGAAATTCATCCTTCAAGCGATTCAGTTTTTCAGCTTCCGCCCGGGCTTTTTGTTCCTGCACTAGAAGTTGCGTCCGCTCTTCTTCCACCCGTTGACGCTGCCGAATCTCTTTGGCTAATTCATCGATCTTCTTATTTAGCAGGGTAAATCAGCTACTGGCAGATTCCTGGTTTTTCAAGCGCAATAAAATGAGTGCAGGGGACTCGGGTGCCCACGGTCGGATGACAGCTCCTTCGCAGCGGCATAAGCAAGTCTTTCCATCGTTGCCACTCAAGGTTAAAGAGCCAATCACCATTTCTCGACTGCTGGAGCAAGCGCGCAGATACTGTTTAACCTTATCAACAGGATCGGTCGCCATCTCAAAGATCATCTTCCCTTGCCAAAGTTGGCGGGGTAAACCCAGCATCTTGGAAAATGGCGGATTGGTAGCTAAGATTTGACCGTTCCCCGTTATTAGGAGCATCGGTTCTGGTAGGGGCCGAGCAAATTCAAGAAACTGTTCGGGAGTCAACCCTGGTTCTCTCCCTCATGTCCTCCCTTGAAATATTCTCTGCCGTGACTTTCTTCCGCCTCTGGGGTGGGTTGCAAATAGACGACAACGCGGCATCCAGGCGCACCCATAGCGATCGTTTCTTGTAGTTCTACTTTGGCGTATCCTAAATTGTCCGCCGCAATGGAGCCAAAGACATTGGAGGTCATCATACACATAGCGGGGCGATCGATGACTTTTTCAGCAAAGGGGCAAACTCGGTTCCCTAAGACAATCTTTTCGTCTGTTTGTTCAATGATATAAAAGTCACCCTGGATTCGCTGCTTCAAATCCACCAAGACATCAGCCACTTGCTCGCGCGTTAAATGGGACACTTCTAAAGCTGCTTTATAGCTCTGGTCAATCTGTCTCCCCATGTTTTGACCCACGACACTAATAAACCCAGAGGCTTCCTCTAAACCCACAACATCCTGCAATGTACCCGCCAATTCGCGAATTAAGGTACGCAAAAATACATCGCGCTCCAAAGGAATTTTGAGATCTTTTACAGGGATTTCCGGCTTAAGAGAGCTATTCATAGCAATATCTTGTGAAGGGAGCTGAGCAGAACTTATCCAAGGCTTATAATGTCCCTAGTTATAATACCCCTAGGCAGAGCGGCCCTTCTTTAGTATATCTAAATAGGTGCTGTGTTATGTGAGGCTTTAGCAAAGCTACATCGGCTCTATGTTGTTTAGAACCGCTTGTCGTTCAGGAATTAGAGCAGCTAGTGGCGCATTCTGTCAAACCGGGGTTTTGTGGTGCGGCTTTTGAGGGCGATCGCGCATTATACTGTCACGCGAATCTTCTCAATACTTGCGATCGCTGTTGAGGTGGCAGACAAACTTTGTTGTACTTTTAGATGCTCAACTTGTTGTTCTAAAAATTCAATCCGGGAGAATAAGGAGCGAACCATCTCCGCAGTTGTGTCAGGGAGCTTTTGATGGTCGAGCACACCGACTGATTGGCCTTGACGGCGAACAATACGACCGGGAATACCAACGACGGTGGAATCAGAGGGAATGTCTTGCAAAACTACAGAACCAGCACCAATGCGGACATTATCACCAATTTGGATATTACCCAGAACCTTAGCTCCTGCCCCGACCACAACATTTTCCCCAATGGTTGGATGTCGTTTCCCCACTTGTTTCCCTGTACCACCAAGCGTCACACCCTGATAAATCAAAGCGTAATCTCCAACAATGGCAGTTTCTCCAATCACAACTCCCATCCCGTGATCGATAAAGACACCTTTACCAATTGTCGCTCCAGGGTGAATTTCAATCCCTGTCAAAAGGCGAGCGAGTTGAGAAATTAATCGAGGGAGCAGTGGCGTCTTCAAGCGATGAAGTGTGTGCGCGATGCGATAGCAAAATAGTGCATGCAGGCTCGGATAACAAAAGACAACCTCTAACCAATTGCGTGCAGCAGGATCACGCTCAGAAATGATCCGGAAATCAGCGCTCAAAGTTTTCAACATTGGTACTAATTATTTCTTGAATTGGGGCTTGATTGTTTCTGCTCGAAAGCTCGCAAGTGATTGGGACTATACAGATGTTGTGGCGTAAACTTTTCTGCTATCAAGCGCAGTAGAATTCAGAATCCTTTCGGATACAGACATTGCTGAGAGCCAACACTCTTCATGTAAGCCAGCCCCTTTAGTCCATCCCCCCGTGAAAAAGATGTTGTTTTGTCCTTGGACTATGTTTTGCAGGTTTTCCTGGGCGATTAATGCAGTCTGGTTTAAGACGTTGTGGTAAAAGTAAGCGATCGCTTGTTTGCCTTCTGGAGTTCGCAGGATATATTGGTCGGGGATTGGAGTGGATGGGTTCAGGCTGACAAAGAACTCAGGGTTTTCGTAACCATTATGCAATGGATTGACAGTATCATTTTGATGGCGATTGCAAACATAGGAGATACTGTAAGGTCTCAATTGAGCGGCTGCATTGTCGTGAATGCGAATATTGTAGGTGCGCCAAGCGTTTTTATTTAATGGCATCACCGGGGAGAAGGTGTGGGCAACGGCGACGCTACTGGTGTACTCGAAAGCGCTTAAGACATTGACCATGTCTTGAGTAATGCCCTGCTGGAGCAGCTTGAGAGCGGTGTTAGCATGACACGCCATTACCACAGCGTCATAAATTTCAGAACCATCAGGAGTGTCAACTACAACTGCATCGCCCTTGCTCCGAATGGATACTTGAGCATTGAACCGAAATCGAGTTCCTAAGCCTGTAACCGCGTCTCCCAATGCTTCAATCCAGCTGCTAGAACCTTGAGTAAAATAACAACGTTTGGGTGATTGGCTACCAAATCCTTCCTGCAAACCGTAGTAGTTCATGACTCCACGAAACGGCATAATTTCGGGGGTCATGTCATTGACAAAATACATGCCATTGATACGGGGATATAAATTGTAACGACCAAACTCTGGTGAATATCCTTTTTCTTGCAGGTATTGAGCGATTGAGTGGTAATAGTATGCTGGGTTATTTACATCAATATGAGCTGTGCTTTTGAAGCGCTCGTACTCTAGACGGAGAGATTCTGGCATTTGCGTACCTCCCTTGCCATCTAGGGTGTAGGTGTAGGAGCCATCATGAGTGCTGAAGGAGGCGCTGTCTTCTAAGGGACTATAAGGGATATTCAGTTGGTCCAGCATCTTAACGATGTTGGTGTAGGTCGCTGCATTAAAATCATTCACGCCCAAATCTACCCAGCGCACGCGATCGCCAACCTGTACCGGAACTGTATGAGCGTTGCCCCCAATGCGATCGCTCTTTTCAAAAACTGTGACTTGTTTCCCAGCTTTGCTCAAGTAATATGCGACAGCGAGCCCAGACAAACCAGCACCAATGATGGCAATTTTCATGAAAGTTTCCTACGCTTAGCAATATAGATGACTCGGTAACGGAAAGTGCAAAGTCAAGTCACCTTCCGGCTTGCGAACCAAGCTTCGATATTGACTACTACCCAATCCGGAACTTTAATTCCGAAAAAGAGTAGACAATTTTTTGAACGCACTTCCAAAAAAGAAGGATGAAACATGAATCAGGAAGAGTACGATAGCACACCACCCGACTGAGTGAATATACAAAATAGTACTGATCGCGAGGCGTAAAGACGGTTAATGAGTCATCTACGGCCTAAGCTGCCGACCGATACCTTAAGTGGCTATCTCTTGGGAGGATTATTTGCAGGCGATCGCGCGTACAATCCGCGTACAATCAAAGGGCTAAAAGATGATTGAGATATTGTCTCCATGTGCCAACTGTTGGGAATGAATTGCAACGTACCCACCGATATCTGCTTTTCATTTGAAGGTTTTTCAGCGCGCGGTGGCAAAACCGATGAACACCAAGATGGTTGGGGAATTGCCTTCTTTGAGGGGTTAGGGTGTCGTTTATTTCTAGATGAAAAACCTTCCTCTACCTCCCCAGTAGCTGAGCTGGTGCGGCAGTATCCAATCAAATCCACCCATGTGATCGCCCATATCCGCAAAGCGACGTTTGGGGTTGTGGCACTAGAAAACTGTCATCCCTTCCGCCGGGAACTGTGGGGGCGGTATTGGATCATGGCTCACAACGGCGACTTACCCGACTTTTATCCCGAAAACAGTGGCTTTTATCGCCCCGTAGGCCAAACCGACAGTGAGCGGGCTTTTTGCTTGATTATGAATACTTTGCGGCAAGCTTTTCCAGAGGGCAAACCACCTTTAGAGCAACTTTATCCAGTCCTGCAAGAAGTCACTGGCACGATCGCCCAGCAAGGCACCTTCAACTACTTGCTCTCTGATGGCGAACATTTCTTTGCCCACTGCTCTACCAAACTTTGCTACATCGTGCGGCAAGCTCCCTTTGCAGCAGCCCATCTCATTGATGCTGACCTCACCGTAGATTTTCAGGAGCTGACCACCCCTCGCGATCGCGTTGCGATTATTGCCACTGTGCCGCTGACCGATAACGAAGTTTGGACTTCCTTTCAGCCAGGAGAACTGCTGGTCTTTCGAGATGGCTTACCCCTGAAACCAGAGACGGCTGCAACACCCACTCGCGATCGCCCAAGTTAGGCAAACTCAGCTTAGGCAAACCCAAGTTAGGCATAATTTAGAGCGCTTAATCACGCGATCGTAAACTTTGGTTTCATTGTCATCCAAGCTACAAAATCGGAGTATTCTGTTAATAGAAGCTAATTAGCTTCTGAGACGAGTAAATCGTTACGTTGCACGTCAAGAGGAGGTCAAAAATTAATTCCTCATCTTATCTACTGGGCCAAATTACCGCTGCATTTAAACTGGTTCTTAGTATTTTCTCTCCACTTTAAATGGGAGCTCTGTTGCTGATAGTTTCACTGAAATTTACGCTTCAATGAAGTCTTACATCAGCCCAACTCCAAGTAAACTCAACCTATGTGGGAAAGCCAATCACAAGAATCGTTCTGGGTCGTAAGTAGTCCAGTCTCCGAATCGATGCAGATTGCAAATAAGTTCTTTGCGAATTTATCAACCAAACTTACAACAGCATCCAATTCTGTTTCTCATATCTCCCTTCTGGATTAAAAGAGAGCCTCGTTGCTGATACTTTCCCTAAAAAGATTTAGTTCAAATCTTTTTTCAGCACAACTCTAGGCAAGCTCACCTTATTGGAGGAGATTATTGTAAGGAACGATTCTGGATGCTGTTGTTTGTTGATTTAAAGCATGGAATTGAGTAATTTATTAGCTAATTCCCTCGTTCAAGATATTGCGGCCACGGCAGTTACCTTTGCGATCGCTCTCAGTTGGCTCAAGCTAATAAACACGCTGGCGCAACGAGGCTGGCTAGAACAAAAACTCAGTCGTAAAATTATTCATATTGGCACGGGGCCGTTGTTTGTCCTCTGCTGGCATCTCTACAGCGAGCAGGCGATCGCGCGGTATTTTGCAGCTCTGGTACCTCTTGCAATTACCCTCCAGTTTTTGGCCATTGGCACCCAACTGATTGCTGACCCTGCCGCCGTCCAAGCTATGACCCGTGAGGGCAAGCCAGCCGAAATTCTGCGCGGGCCGTTGTATTACGGCATTGCCTTTATTCTCTGCACAGTGTTGTTCTGGCGCAACTCTCCTATAGGCATTTTGGCTTTGATGCTGATGTGTGGCGGTGATGGCTTAGCAGATATTGTGGGACGACGGCTGGGCAAACACAAGCTACCCTTTAGCCCCGATAAAAGCTGGGCAGGCTCAACGGCTATGTTTTTGGGCAGTTTTGGGTTTGGCTTAGGCTTTCTAATTCTCTTTAATCACCTGGGGCACTTTCAGCCGCCTATCAATCTTATGAACACTACAGGAGCCGTTGCTGCGATCGCATTTGTAGCAACTCTTGTAGAAGCTCTACCATTTCCAGATATTGACAACATTACGTTAGGAGTGGTGGCGATCGCGATGGGGTTGTGGCTGTTATAGCCCGTTTCTATCTACGTTTTGCCTTCATGGCCCTAGATTCTATGGTTAAGGTGGGGATATCATGCAACTCCCTGTCGCTGAGGCTGTATTGCTCACAAACCAAGCTCAGCCGCATTCCAGAAGTCTTTACGGCATTGACAGAATGGGTCAAATCCCCTTGAAAACACACTAGCGTATTCGCTTGAGGCTTTACCTGCCCCACCTGCTGCTTTTGGCGACGTAAGACCAATTCTCCACCCTCTAGATTGGTTGGTACCTGTACATAGAGCACGCTCACCATCATGGGCGGTTCTACCGTTTTGCAATAAGACCGCAACGAGCGATCGATATGTGGATCGACACGTGAGCCTTCCTTTAGTAATAGGGGATTGAGGTAAAAGGCGTTGCAATGGGGTAGTAAGGCTCGGTCTAGATAAGGTTTAAAGAAAGGGAATTGCCGCTCCACCTCTCCTAGTTCTGAGCGTTGAAACACGACTGAAAACCCTTTGGTTCCTACAAAGTCACGGTTGAGATTATTCACCGCTAAGTAAGAACAGGCGAGAATTTGGCTTCGTAGGTCGTTGAGGTATTGAGTGGGAAAAACATCCCGATCTTGAGAGTAGTATTTCAAGCGCTTGAACTAATCTAGGTTGAGAGGTGGAGCGTTTCTAGCATATCCAATTCATGGGTAGTCGCAACCCTAACTTACTCTGTCACCGCACGCGCCACGCGAGATTGGAAAAGCGCCTGAAAGTTGGCCTGCCTTTCTGCTGCGGGTTCAGGGGTTTGCTCCCAAAGACTTTCGTAGTAGAAGAAGGAGACGCCTAAACCGCGATCGCGAGCAGCCGTGACTTTTGACTGAATCAAGGACATCGGCATGGGTTTGTTTCTCAAGCCTGTCAGCACCCCAACTCCTGTAGGAATTTTTTGGCTGGCCTCTTGAAGTTCCGAGCGGGTAATTTGTCCTAGAAAACTCTGCATATCAGGACGATACACCTGCACGATCAGCTCATCCACGATATCCTTTCGCACCCAACTTAGCCAGTCTTGCAGATAGCCGCTATAGGCGGAGTCATAGGGGTTAGGAGACACAGAGAAGATAGCATTTGGCTTTCTTTCCTTAACTGCTTTATTGAGCTGAGCCATGAAGGTCGTAATTTTATCAGCCCGCCAGCGCATCCACTCTGGATCACGAGCATTGGCTGGAGCGTCTTTCTTAGTTTCCTGTTTGTACAAAGCTAAGGTATGGCGATCGTAACCGAACTCAACAGGTAAGCTCATGTGGTCATCAAACTGAATGCCATCGACATCGTATTGAGTCACGGCTTCTAGCACCAGATCGGCAATAAACTGCTGCACCTCTGGCAAGAAAGGATTCAACCACATCACCTCACCAGCATCAATTTCTGTGGTTAGGCTACCGTCGCGGCGGTGGGTGAACCACTCAGGACGATTAGCTGCCAACTCCGAAACCGCAGGTGCCATGAAACCGAACTCAAACCAAGGAATAACGAGTAATCCTTTTTGATGGGCCTGAGTGATCAGATCTGCTAGGATATCCTGCCCTTGTAAACCTTTGCGGACAAAAGGCTGGATCTCATGGCGTTGAGCGACGGCGCTGGGATACAGCACATACCCCGAATTCCAAATTACAGGATAAAGCGTATTGAAGTTCAGTTGAGCCAGTTGACCCACAGCATCCTGTAGCTTGACGTGATCTCTGAGAATGTCATTGTCATTCTCAGTCATCCAAACCCCACGGATTTCCTGATGAGTTTTTGGTACAGGTTGTGGGACGCTAACCTCTGGGAGGAGCACCTCTGGAAAGGGCGCTAATTCTGGGGTTGGAGTTTGGGCGATCGCTTTGGTAGGCTGCCCCGCTAGCAAAACAGTCAGGGACGCTGCCAAGCAGAACAAGAAGCAAGACTTAAGCGATTGCTGCCAGCCTTTGGAAAAGAAGCGTAGTGGTCGTTTCATTGGCTTGAATGAATGGGCTACCCAGTTTTGCGATCGCATGCTTTCGTAGTGAAATCCAAGTCAACTATTGTATAGGTATTTGTAATTACAACAAAATCGCCCGTTTAACCGGACTTACCCAATAAATAATTGTGGACGATGAAACACTAAAGCCATTGGATCTCAAATTTATCCTGACCATTCCCATAGACCAAAGTTCCGTAACGCTGCCAATAAGCGATTTCTTCTGGAGTCAAAGCAGGAGTTTGTACAACGCTAAGATTGGCCGTCAATTCTGTTAAGTTGGCAGGTGAAGTTAAAACCACTGGGATTGCAGAAGGCTGTAGCGAAAAGCGATAGCAGTCAGTGGCGCTAGGAGGATCATGAGGCCAAGTAGCTGGCGATCGCAACAGAGTACCCCAACGAGTGGCGGTAAATGCCACGACAGGGATATCCGCTTGAGCTGCGGCTGGCAAAACATCAACCTCTGCTTTGCGATGGGCCATGTTGTAGCGATGCATTAGGACATCACAGCGCTGATTTTGGATCATCTCCAAGGCGATCGCGCGATTGTGCGTGCTAACTCCCACATAACGAATATATCCCTGCGCTCTCCATCTATATAGCTCCTCTAGAGCTGCGCCCATCTCCTTAGGATCATCGCTGGGAGATATATATTGCGCGAAAAATACATCTACTACATCGGTCGCTAATGTCTGTCTCACTTGATCGAGATACTCTCTGAGAGCGGTGAGACTGCGCTGCTCACTTCCTGTTGCAATACATAAGGCTGCTCGTTGGGCGATCGCGAGTGATTTCAACGCCTTCAAGAAATGCTCGGCACCTAAGTTATAGAAGAAAAAGTAGTTGACTCCAGCCGCGAATGCTTGAGACACACAAGCTGATTCCTGCACCCGTCGGCTAGCTAAGCCCAGGCAACTAATGGATTTTCCTGCAAGTGTTGTCAGTTCCATTACCTGAGCTAAACGGTGCAAGCTGTAATGATCAATTCGAATCTGTATGAATTCCTGTCGTTTCTTTAGAACCTGGCGCAGGTGGTTCATCTGGCTGGGCGTGGGAAGCTACGTTGGCCTGGACAGCGACAGTGCGAACACCCTTAATCTCTTTCGCTAAAGGTTCGATTTTGTTGAGTTGTTCCTCGTCTACTACTGTGCCAGCAATAGTAACAGCTCCTTCTTCCGCAGTGATGGTTAGCTCGCTTTGGGGTAAATTGGCTTCCAACTTCGAGCGCACTTCGCTTTGCAGATCATTATCGGTTTTGTTGGCATCGCCTCCGGTGGCGTTGTTGCGTTGTTCAGCGGCACGAATATCAGAATTTAGTTGCCTTCTTCGCAGTTCGGAGGTGGCATCATCTTGATTATTCTGGGCAACGGGTTCTTTTAGGTTGCTCTCTGGCTGAGTTGCCGTGTCGGGCGAACTGGTACTGGTTCTAGCGGTGTCACAAGCTGCTAAGCCTAGGACTAAAACACCGCTTAGAAACAAGGGAATTAACTTTTTCATGATTTTGTCTACTAAAACTATGATTCATCAGACCTTATTGGAGGGCGATCGCTGCTCAAGCATCAAGACTCAATCTCTGAGAGGCGATCGCGGTCCTTAGGCATAGAACTAAATTCGATCTTTAGGAAGGCGATCGCGGTCTACATCCACCGCAGGATGCCCTTCCGTTTCAACGTGGATTTCTTCACGACGTACTGTATCTTCAGCCTTAACCACATCCTGGGTAACTTCTTTCCGTAGGTTGACTTCCTCACGGACAACTACCTGTTTGTGGATTTCTGGCGTTTCTTCGTACACTTCAACCCGAAGGATTTCCCCGGATTGAAAGCTCGTCTCATCAACAGCTACGGATCTGTCGGCACCCTCTGGAATGACACGTTCGACAATCACCCGTTCTCGTTCAATTGGAGTTTCAATCCGCACCGTTTCAGTTTCAACGTGCTTACCAATTGTGACTTCTCCTGCTTTTTGACGGGTTTTGTCGGCGACCAGTCGTTCTTCGTACAAATCAATGGATTGGGTATCCCGCACATCCAAATCAGGTTGAGGGGTTGAGGGGGTCGCACTGGTTTGATCTAGAACGCGATCGCGAGGGGTGGTTGCAGGACGATCCGCTAGCCTTGTATCCCCTAGAGCAGCGGTGCTAGGTGTGTCATGATGGGAGGCATCATAAACGCCCCATTCTTGAATACCGCGACGGTGAAGAATTTGTTCAGCACGCCGCAGTTCTACGTCTGTGCCTTCGACCATTACCAAGTAATCACCTTGAGCCACGCGATCGCTATAGACTTTAGCTCGTTCTTCAGGGATACCTAGCCCAACTAAAGCCCCCAACAAGCCTCCTGTGGCAGCCCCAATCGCTGTGCCTGAGAGGGTAGTGGCTAAAACAGTTGCGCCTGCTCCTGCTAGCATGACTGGCCCAAGGCCTGGAATTGCCAGGAAACCGAGGCCAACCAGTAGACCTGTGATGCCGCCCAAAGTACCGCCCGTAATAGCACCTGTCTTTGCGCCTTCATCGGCTTTATTCCCAACGTGATGCGTAACTTCAGTATTAGCTAGCCGCTCATGGCTGTGGCTTGAATCTTTAGCGACCACAGAAACTTTATCCATTGGGAACCCACTATCTCGTAGCTCCCTTAATGCCGGTTCTGCCTGCTCGCGGCTCGAAAATATACCGATCGCTCTTCTATGTTGTCCTAAAGCCATTTCTCCCTCCCGGTTCAGAGTATTTTTTAAAGAACTATTTTTCAAAAGTATCTTCAGTCCACATGATAGGGGACTAAAAAAAAGAATTTACGACAGAAATTTTAGGCGATCGCACAAACTCAAAGATTTTATTTTGTCACTATGTTTTTGTAAAACGGTTATAAGCTGACAACTCTCTAATCTTGTTACACTAAAGTCCATTGAGCATTCATCCATAGATGTAATCTCTTACCCGTTGATCACTCGTTTGATAGACATAAGAATTGATGTCAACCTAGCCACAAAAACGGCTGAGTTTGACAAGCTTGATTGGAGTGTTGTATAGCCCTACCTAACGAATTCCCAACAAAATTGGCAATTGGGCTGTGTCGTTATAGCGTAAATTGCTCAGCTCTTTAGAATAGAGCGCTACTGATGGGCCTCCATCCAAATTCAGCACATTCAAGCGCTTTCCTACAAAAATTTGTAGTGATAACAAATAATTGGCTAGGTCATCTAATCGGACAGGTTTTCTCACAGTGATGAAATACTTCGTTTTATCGTCCGTTGTAGCTAGGAGCGATCGCGTATAGGGAGCAGATCCGTTAAGACTGTTAGCAATGTAATTTTTAGCTACCTGATTATTCTCTACAACGATTGGGCCTGATTGGAACTCAGTCACCCCATTGCTGCGGCTAGGAGTAAAGTTTTGGTAGTCCACAAATTGAAGTTGCTGAGTTTTTGTGTTGTACACCGCCACATGAGTGAGCTGAGGGTCTTGTTTAATAGAGGCATAGTTCTGGCCCAAAATCCACAACCAGCCCGCGTGTTTTGCTTTAGCATAAGTGCCATCAAAAAAGGAGCCATTGATCACATATTGATAGTTCTGCTTCTCGGCTAGTGTTTTTACAACATCGGCCTTTTCAGGGATATAAATCAAATCGAAACCACCTGACAGTTGCGCAATCGTCATTCCATACTGATTAAATTCATAAACCTCGATCGCTTCAGTCTTAAAGTGTTGATCAGCCCTAACATTGGCAGGTTTGGTTTCTTGGCAAGCAATGACAATACTTAGACAGCAAAATGAGATTACACAAAACAGAATAATATTGATTGACTTTTTGAACCTAATGTTCAACTTCATACCTCTAATCCTCCTAACCAAGTTTGGGCTGCTTGGGGCGATCGCTCTTGCACTCACTAGTCATCATTCGGCCTATTAGTGGGAATTCTAGGCTCAGCCCGTCTATCGCGTATTGCAACCAGTAGTTGAGCTTGTGTTTCTATTAACCATTACCCTAATCTCTTTTTTGGCAGGTCTCTTTACAGGTCGAGTCTTAGCTCGGCGGGGTTTCACCGCTGCCAACGCCCTACAGCACCATCAAAAGCAGGTCTATGTCATTAGTCTACTGGCACTAGGCATTGGGACTCTGCTAAGTATTGTTCTAGTAGCAGGGCGCAGCAGTCCTTTGGTACCCAACTTCCTTTTGCTATATGTGGGAACTTACATTTGGGATGTTATTTTAGCGGTTTGCTGCTTCTGTACTGGGCTAATCCTATCGCTAGAGTTACCAGCATGGAAAGATGTACAACGCCTACAACAACTGATTTTGTTTCTACTGGTGAGCTTGTCGGCAACTTGCTTCTTGGTGTACTACCAGTTGCCAATTACCAACTTGGTACAAGCCGCTAGAGTTTCAGAGGAAGTTGTGCTGCAAACTACTCCTTACAGTTGTGCTGCGGCATCTATCGCCACAGTCGCTCAACTAGTGAATCCCAATACACCCATTACTGAATTAGATGTGGTGCAACTAGCTGGAACTAGCCGTAGGGGTACAAGTACGATCGCTGAAATCCATGCCATGCAGGCTCTAGGATTATCTCCCCAATACGAGCGTAATTTAAGCATTCAAGATTTGGTGAACCGTCAGCAACTCGCTGTTTTGCATGTGATGGAGCCTGTAGGAGCAGCCAAAATCTCCCATGCGATCGCTCTGTTGGCAATTGATCCTGCAAAACAAACCCTATTGCTGGGCAATCCCATCTATGGCAGACAAGTAAAAACCTTTACTGAGATGCAAGACTATTGGCTAAAAGAGGCTGTTTTCGTCTCTGGTTCGCTGATTAGAGATCACTAGCCCAGTCCTTCGAGCCAAGTTTGGGCGGCCTGGGGCGATCGCCTGCGTCGGTGATTTGGTGGGCTTCGCAGTACTCTTGCAGGGCGCAATCTCGCTCTTCCTCGCTACATTCAACTGCTGCGATCGCTTGGTCGATGATGAGTTGCCGACAAAACTGCGGAAACAGTTCATACCCAATCAGCAGGGGAAGCATCTCTGCCGTTGTCACAAGGCGATCGCCGATTTGCACCAATCCACTCATAGTGCTAATTCTTACGGGGGTGAGGAAAGAACAGATGAAGCTATTTCAAGCTCCGATTCAGATTTCTTTACCGACAGAGAGAAGTCTATAGAATTTCACTGGTATTTTGAGAACGAGTCAGAATCAGTTCAGTACAACCACTGTTGAAGAGTTAGGGAGCGATCTGAACGGACTAAGGGTTTGGGAGACGATTCCGTTTCTGAAAGTCAAGGCCAGAGCAGCTAACGGTTTGAGGTGTTTCGTGACCTCAACCCAGCTTACTGAGGGCGATCACACTGAGAACGCTTAGTTAAACACTTGAAGAAAACAGCTCAGTCTCTCGGTTTTGAAGTTGTGCCCCAGTCTTCTAGTGTCGAAAATATTTCTTGAAGGATATCTTTATGGAGCTTCCTCTAAGAAAACCTCCATTTCCACCTCTGTGGTATCAATATTTACTCTAATTATAGCGATGGTTTTGTCGTCCTCTGCTTGTTCTCCAGGAACATAATCTTCAATTACATAAAAATTGTCCTGATAGCTAGCCCTTGATACTACCTTCTCTTTGACAGTTTCAGGGATAATATAGCGGCGTAATACTTCTCTGGCGAACGTCCGAGCTATGCCTTCCAATCGAACAGTTGAAAGTTTCTTAGCCTTATCTACTCCCTTCTCCTCACCAATCCGGGGAAGGAAAACTTCAATAGCAGAATCACCAGTAACCGCATGAACTCTAATTGTAGCTATAATTCCGTCTTCAGGCTTTTCTTCGGGAACGTAAAGGTGAAATACATGGCAATCATCTTCAAAGCCTGTAGTTAAATGCAAATTGTTTTTAATGCCATCTGGTAAGCTATATTCACTTAGAGCTTGCTTTGAAAGTTCTTGAGCTATACGTCTAACTCTTTCAATTGGTATTTTCTTCATTTCAACCGTTCTCTTATAGTTTTGTGATAAGCGGGAATAAATCTGCCCACATATCATAATCACTTATCTAACTTTTTCCAGACATTGATTCGCGGCTGATTGAAGGTTACAACAAGCTTCTCATTACAATGTAAGTCAATCACTTCGAGTAACTTGTTCAATATTCCCACTACCATGAAGTGCGATCGCCCTCAGTAGGTTGGGTTTCCTCCGTCAACCCAACATCCCTCTATCCACGATTCATCATTCATATCTCATGGTATCTTTGGGCAGCAGGGTATCTTCCGCTCCCCAATCAACCTCATAGATTCCTCTGTTTACATACCCATGAAAACTTGAATACTGCCAATCCTTGGGGTGTTTGACAAGCTGATGATGCACCGGATTGTAATGAATGTAATCTACATGGCGCATCAAATCCGGCTCATCTCGAATTTGATGCTCCCAGAAGCGGCGCTGCCATACCGCTTGTTCCTTTTTATTGAGCCGAGAGTCATTTCGCTGCCGTTTGTACCGCTCAGGACAAGCGCGAGTAAACGTGGTTTTGATCAATCGCCAGCGAGTGGAAAAATCAGCATCACCGGGCGGGAGAGACCAAACACAATGCAGATGGTCTGGAAGAACGACAATGGCCTCAATGGTAAACGGGTGAGTGGCTTTAACGGTGCGAAAAGCCTGCCGTAATGAATCAATTGTTTCAGGCACATGAAACACTCTCTGCCGTTGATAGGTGACAACGGTAAAGAAGTAGGTGGCTCCTGGTGTGGTGGCACGACGATAGTGCATCTGATTGCCCAATTCAGCTATCACTAGTATGGGCATTGTAGATGAGTCAGCTAACCGTTTGAGCTGTTGGGTTTTGTGACCTCAACCCAACCTACTGAAGGCGATCGTACTTTACAGATCAATGCTCACGTAAAATTACAACCTCTCCAGGAGCTGCTCTCGGATAATCATGTAACAAGTGTTGATAAACATCCGTCAAGTGTTCTTTAAGAGGCTGGTAGGATTCGTCTAACAAGTAGTCATGAAAAGTGTTAAATGCCTCATCAAATTCACACCCAACCAATTTACGAACAAAACTTTCTGATCCAGCTATGACAAAGTAGTCAAGTTTTGTAAAGAGAATCATCCAGTCAGGCTTTCCTGCGTAAAGAGCACACCAGTAGAAGCTATATAGACTATCAAATTCCTCAATAGCCTCTAATGTTGTTGGAAGCAACACTCCCTCAAAACCTTCATTACCTGCCATCGACTCCAAGGCAACACCAATCATGTTTTGATAACCGTATTCCGAAACTGTTTGCCATAATCGAACGCAATCGTCATGATCAAAATGATCACTACTTTCGCAAGGTATGGCTACCCATCCTGGCTGTTTAATCATTGAAACATCATCTGAACCAGGCAATGCAATCACTACCTTCTCAATTTGTTTGCGGGCAACATCGAGATTGCCAGAGGTAGTTAAAGGTTGCAGAAATCGTATAGTCATATAGCAATCCTAAGTGACTTGTGAGAAGCAGCCATAAGTGGAAAGTTTTGGGAAATCAAAGGTTTGCTGATGGGTCACGAACTCAAATAGGAACTTAACGGCCTTAAATGATTGACATAAGTGGTAGTACTCTCGAATGAATCGCTTGGCGTGCAACCAAATATCTTCAATCGGGTGCTGCTTGGGGTCATTCGGAGCAAACCAGAGACAAGTGATTTTCCACTGGGACTCATCAAGTCCTTGGTTAACTGATTCGAGATCCTCTTTCACCTCTTGGGAGCGATGATAGCTGGCTCCATCCCAAATCAAGGCAATCCGACTGTGAGGACATTGACTCAGCAGATACTGGAGAAACGCAATCGTGCCCTCGGAATTGCCTGCCACTGCCCTTTGAATCAGGCAGCGTCGAGTGTGAATATCCACTGCCCCATAGTAGGTTTGCTTGAGTCGTTCGTTGAGCAGGGGAAGCTCGATGCGTTCGTCCGTTTTGCCCCACACATACCCACACAAGTCGCCCCACAGCAGATGACATTCATCCGCAAAGAAGACCACTAACGCCCCGCAGAGGATCTCACGCCGACGTGCCTCCAACCAGGCAGTAATTTCTTGTTTTTTTCTCTATCAACTCTGGGTCTGCCTGCGGATTGCGCTTTTGCGTTTTCTTCCAGCTAATCCCTGCTTGCTCAAACCGGGTGTAGTAACTTTGCTTGGAGTCAAACACCACCTCATACTCCTGCTCCAGGTGCGCTTGGAGTTCGGCCAGATTCCAATAATTCTTGTGCTTCAACCAGGCGATCGCGGCCTGTCGCTGCTCTAGTTTTAGGGACCCGACTGAGCCTGAGTATCTTAGTTTCAACCCAGCGACCCCCGCCTGTTCGTAGCTCTGAGTCCATTTGCTA
Source organism: Trichocoleus desertorum ATA4-8-CV12 (assembly GCA_019358975.1). Taxonomy (NCBI): domain Bacteria; kingdom Bacillati; phylum Cyanobacteriota; class Cyanophyceae; order Leptolyngbyales; family Trichocoleusaceae; genus Trichocoleus; species Trichocoleus desertorum. The sequence goes on along the minus strand of JAHHIL010000016.1, from coordinate 1,541 downwards.
ATGAAGCCTGAACTGACGCCTAAACTCTCACCAATCTCCCGATGCTTATACCCTTGAAGAAACATCTGAACGGCGATCGCTCGCTTGAGTTCACGCGCATCGGGATTGGAGCGAATGAAGTCAGTCAGGTCGTCTAGCATCAGTCATTTCAGGGATTTTTTAGTTCCTTCTGTGTTCTCATAAATGGCTTGGGATTGCTATATATGGTGCTTCAAATCAGGCTCATTTTAAATTTGATGCTCCCAGAAGCGACGCTGCCATACGGCTTCTTTTTATCGAGCTGAGAGTGATTTCGCTGCCGTTTGTACCGCTCAGGACAAGCGCGAGTAAACGTGGTTTTGATCAATCGCCAGCGAGTGGAAAAATCAGCATCACCGGGAGGGAGAGACCAAACACAATGCAGATGGTTTAAAAGAACGACAATGGCTTCGATGGTAAACGGGTGAGTGGCTTTAACGATGCGAAAAGCCTGCCGTAACGACTTAAGTGTTTCATGTTCCTGGAACACTTTCTGCCCTTGATAGGTGACAACGGTAAAGAAACAGGTAGCTCCTGGCGTAGTGGCACGACGTATGAGGAATGCTTAAACGTTGGGAAATGTTTCGAGCCAACGTTGTTTTGCCAGAACCCGTAGTCCCAACCACCGCAATACGCTCCATGCAGCCTCTGGTTCTATAACAATACGACTCTAATCTCTACAAAACTTTGAGAATCAATTCCCTGAATCCTCAAAAACCAAGCTGAGAAAGCGATCGCCCACGGGTTTGAAGGTGAAGCCTTCGCGCTTCCCACCCGGAAGGGTATCTTCGATGCTGCACTTAAGCCTTGATGGTACAATTTCACGGCTGCCTCCTGCCTGTTTACTTATGGCTGTGCGTACCGACCAAGACTCTCCCTGGAAAGATATTCTCCGCCAGTACTTTCCAGAGGCGATCGCGTTTTTCTTTCCGGAGCTGCATCCCCTGATTGACTGGAAGCAGCCACTAGAGTTTTTGGATAAGGAATTCCAGCAGATCGCCCCTGATACAGAAATTGGCAAACGCTATGCCGACCTGTTGGTTAAAGTCTGGCGCAAGCGCGGGAAGGCGTTGTTCTTGCTCCTGCATGTGGAGGTGCAAGCCAAACCGGAAGCCAATTTCGCCGAACGCATGTTTGTCTATGCCCTGCGAATCTTTGACCGCTTTCGTCAACCTGCGGTCAGTTTAGCGATTTTGTGTGACGCTAAAGCAGAGTGGCGACCCAACCGCTACGAGTTCAGCTACCCAGGCACCCAATTGTCATTTCAATTTGCCACGGTCAAGTTGCTGGACTATCAAGCGAAATGGGGTGAGTTAGAAGCCAACCGGAACCCCTTTGCTACTGTAGTCATGGCCCATCTCAAGGCACAGGAGACGAAGCGCAATGCTAACCAGCGTAGGGGGTTGCAAATAAATAACACCCCTGTCAAGCAGGAAGAATGGTGATATCCCATTTGGGTAAAGTTTCAGACCGTTGCCAGAAGGGGAGATAGGATTCTAATTCCTCAGCCAGCAATTTGATTC
>JAHHIL010000015.1 GCA_019358975.1 Trichocoleus desertorum ATA4-8-CV12 | reverse complement strand
AGTTTCTATCGAGTGCCCCAGACCCGCAGCCTGCGATCGCTTCTCAACGACAACAGGATCAGTGCTTTAATCGTGAATTTATTGTCCTGAAACACTTTCCAGCTTTTTAGTTTTGTCAGTCAAGCAGCCTTTATTGGTTAAGGTAGAGGTATCGGATTGACACTTCACTTAGAGAAATCACCCTAATCAAGCCGCTAGAAATTTGCAGTTCCATCCCTATTTTCGTTATAATCCATATTCTTATCTTTCTTGTCAAACTTTATAATTTCGGGTTGTTTTTGCGTATCTTTTTTTTGAGAGTTCGAATTTTGTTTTTCGGATGGCTGGTTTTGATTTTGTTGGCTGTTAGACATGGATAAAAACTTAAAGAATGAAATCCCTTTAGAGTCTAACTCAAATGCAGAGCTAATTTATGATTATATCGTTAGCTCTATAGATATCCTCAGAAAAGGAATAGACTCACTAAATACAAAGCTGAGTGCATTAATCGGCTTTGATGCTCTTTTAATACGTTTTTCATCAGACTTGCCTAAACAGTGTTCGACAACGAAATGGTTTATTTTCAATAACTGCATAAATGAATATCTTTGTTCGTCACTGAGAACATTTAGTTGTGTATTTTTGCTCATTTCTATAATGTTAGGATTTTGGGGTTTTTCTCCTAAAAGTGGAGGTACGCTTGTGAAACCCGATGAGTTAATTGAGAAGTGCCTTCATGTTTCTAAGGAAGCATACTATCAAGCTCTTTTCGTGGAATCACAAGAAACATACAATGACTTTCTATCCATTAGAAAATCCAAGTCTAGACTACTGAAATGGGCTGTAGTCTTTTTAGGATTTGCCACCCTACTATCAGGCTTAGACATACTACTCGGCTTTTCTTGAGAATGTGAAATTGATGTAAATTTATTCGAACGAGCCAAATTTATTATTAGATGGGCACATCTCTATTAAGTCAAATAATAGGAGTGCTCCTCTTGCTAGATCTAAAGAGCGATCGCAGTTTGGACTGGGAACTCAAACGCTAATTATGGTTCTAAGTAAGTAGATGAGTTGCGATCGCTACCTCGTAAAGGGCGATCGGATGAGCATTCTTGCGGAGGGAACCTATGATTATGTCGTTGGATGGTAACGTCCGAAGAGAGAAAAAGGGTAGCCTGCAAGCAGACATAGCAAAAAAGATTTCATGAGGTGCTTGGTGATGACTGGTTTCTCACGCTGGACTGCAAAAAGTACAGCACTCTTGGCTTTGGGCTTGACAACTGTCGTAGCTGCGCCTGTGGTTGCACCCTTCGTCATGACAGCCCCAGCGAGTGCGGCTGAACTCTCTGATGTCCGCGACCATTGGGCTCGTCCGTTTATTGAAAAACTGGCTGACGAAAGCATCATTACTGGTTTCCCCGATGGCACCTACAAGCCAAACCAGCCAGTAACAAGGGCTCAATTCGCCGCGATCGTGCGGAAAGCCTTTAACAAAGATCGGATTCGTAGCTCCCGTGGCTTTGCAGATGTCTCCAGTAACTATTGGGCGGCTAGCGCGATCGATGCGGCTTACGAAACAGGTTTCCTTTCTGGATATCCCAACAATCAATTCCGTCCCGACGAGCAGATTCCTCGCGTACAAGTGTTAGTTTCCTTATCCAGTGGCCTCACCCTGAAAGCAGACCAAGCCACTGCCAGTACTCTGGGCATCTATGCAGATGCAAGACAAATCCCTACCTACGCTACCGAAGGAGTCGCAGCCGCCACCGAAGATAACATTGTGGTCAACTATCCCAATGTTAGTTACCTAAACCCAAATGATGTCACAACCAGAGCCGAAGTTGCCGCCTTTGTGTATCAGGCTTTAGTCAAATCGGGCAGACTCCAACCGTTAGCGACTCAGCTAGACGTGAATCGGTACATTGCTAAGAGCAATACCACTGGTACTACACCCACGGGTCAAACTCCAGTCAGTAACACACCAGCCGCTCAAAACCCAGAATTACGCATTGCTCAAGGCACCAAAGTAAACGTCAAGTATGAAGCTTCGGATAAAGTGGTAGTGGCTCCAGGCGAAAGCGTCAATATGACACTGGTGACTGCGAGTGACATTAAAAACTCTCAGGGTAAGGTGTTAGTGCCAGCCAACAGCCGTCTGGAAGGTCAGCTAATTCCTCGTTATAACGGCTCTACATTCCTGGGCACACAATTCGTCGCCCAGCGCTTATTGGTGGGCAGCCAAACCTACAGCAACCTCAATGTCACCTCTCCTTTAGTGACTGCCAAAGCCCCTGAGGAGGCGAAGCGCCAGAGCCTAGAAGATGCCGCTATTACCGCAGCTGCCCGGACGATCGCTGATACAGTCTTAGGGAGATCTGTGAAACCAGCAGATATCCTCACGACGATTTTGACGGGGAGAGTACCGGGTACCACCACGACAACCAACACTCAAAATCAGTTGGTGATTATTGATCCAGAAGCGGATCTACCACTGACGTTTGGTTCTGATTTTTATCTGAGTGCGATCGCGAGTTCTTAAAATCGTGAGTTCATCAATCTAAGTCAATCTAAGTCATTGGGGGCAAGTGCCCCCATTTTTTCTAGCTCAGCAATAATGCCACAGGGAAATGTTGCAGCACTTCCCCAACTAGTAACGTGCTATTCGCCTCTAGAGATTGAGCCGTCAGGGCATTTCGCCATCTAGTCGGGGCACCAGACGGCAACTCGATCGCTGTATCTTGCCAAACCTGTTGCGTCAGCGGATACTCACCGGGTTGAATCATCTCTGTTAAAAACCGAGGCGCGATCGCGATCGCCATTTGGTCTTGATACCGTCGAGCAAACGCCACTACATGATTCTGCCACTGCCCCGTTACCTTCAGCGGTAGATAATCTCCATCGCGGAATAGTTCAACCGCTTGGTTTCTAGCCTGTAACCCTTGAAAAGTCAGAAACAGCTTAATACGGCCATCTTCTTTAGAGTCTAACAACTCGGAAATTAGATCCGGAACATTAGTGGCAATTTTCTGCTTAAGATCTTCCAAATAAGCTTGGCGCTGCTCAAAGTTCACTGGACGGCGGTTATCCGGGTCCACCAAACTCAACTCCCAGAACTCCGTTCCTTGGTACAAGTCAGGGATACCTGGAGAAGCCAGTTTGAGCAAGGTTTGGGATAAGGAATTGAACATGCCATAGTAAGCCACTCGCTGCTGGAAGGGACGCAACTCTTTAAGAAAAGGATTGTCCTCCGCAGGTTGCAAAACCGAGTCTACAAACTGAGAAAAGGCATTTTCATATTCGGCATCTGGTCGCAGCCAAGCGGTATGAACTTTGGCTTCCCGTACCGCTTTAATCACATAGTCTTTTACCCGCCCTACAAACTGCTCAAACTCATCTGTTTGAAAAGGAAAAGCTCCCACCACAGTTTGGTAGAAGAAGTACTCATCATTGTCATCGGGCATGATCTCACGCTGACGGCGCACTTTCTGGGAGCGGTTCATCTGGCTCCAATGAGTCACTTGCTGCTCCCACTCGTCCGGGATTTCTGAGAGGACGTTTAGCCGCGCCCGCATATCTTCTCCACGCTTGGTGTCATGGGTAGCCGTGGCATTCATGGCATGGGGCCATTTGGCTTGCCGTTTTTGATTAAATTCGTGGAAAGCCTCTAAAGACAACCCAAAGTGGCTGGGGTCTCCACCGACTTCATTTAGGGAGACAAGGCGGTTATAGACATACAGAGTCGTATCTTCAACTCCTTTGGCCATCAAGGGGCCTGTGTACTGCTGCATCCGCATGACAAAGTACAGCCAATAATCTTTCTCCGCTTGGGTTAGGGAGTCTTCGTAATCTAAGAGCAACAGTTTTTCAATGAAGTTCAGCTCATTTTGCAGGAGTGGCACCCGCTCCTTGGCACTGTCAATCACTTCCGTAATATAGGGGCGATCGCGCTCAGAAAAGCCCTCCTGAGTCACATAGGTACGGTAAATGGGGAAGATGGTCAAGATTTCTGCCAACGCTCGCTTGAGACCGTTAATCGTGAAATCGTTGCCATAACGGTATTTACCTGAAATATTTTTCAGCAGCTGTGTTAAGTTCTCGATATCTCCCGCTAAGTTTTTCTCTAAAATCAGCCGCTTGTTTTCATTGACCAGATCAGCATAGGTAGACCTAAAACGAGTCAGCTTCGCGTAGATTTCATCAAATCTTGACTCGTTTTCAGCCTTGCAGAAAATTCCGCTGACATAATTCAAGTAGTCATACCCCGATGTCCCTTCAATCGGCCAATCACGGGGCAATTCCTCCCCTGACTCCAAAATCTTTTCTACAGTGATATAGGTATCACCTGTTTTTTCTCGGAGACGCTCTAAGTACTGGAGGGGATTATATAGACCATCAATATGGTCAATTCTCAACCCAGTAAACTTACCTTCTTCTACGAGCTTACAAATGAGATTATGAGTGTTATTGAATACTTTTAACTCTTCAACTCGAATGGAAATCAACTCATTGACTGTAAAAAATCGACGATAGTTAATCTCTTCCGCTCCCACTTTCCAGAACGAAAGCCTAAAGAACTGATCAGAAAGCAAACTGTCTAAAAGATTAAAGCTTTCCGGATTACCAGCTTCACCATTGAAATCTTGGATGTTTTGCTCAATGAACGCTTTTACTTCCTCATTACTGTTGTAAAGCTCCCACAGCAAACCTTTCACAAAAGCAATTTGATCTTGCCGCTGTTTACCCGTGGCTTCCAAAGGGACGTTTTTAAGTAGGTAAAGAATGCCAAGCAGCTTCACAAAATCGGGATTTTGTCTACCTAAAGCTCTAGTAAGCCGTCCCAGATTGTGGGTAATGAACTGGGCGTAGGATTCTAGCTTGAGGGGTATTTTTAAGCTGTAATAATTAACGCTTAATCCAGTTGCATCATAATCAAGCTGAATTTGCCCATTCTCTAGACAGCGCCCATAAAAATCTCCTAACAAGGGCGTTAAAATTCGGTCTTTATTCTCATCAAAAGGAAAGTTCCAGGCGATATCGAAATACTCTACATACTCCGATGTGGGGCCATTCTCCAGCACATCCATGAGGTAATGGTTTTCGCTGTCGTAAGCCATGTGGTTGGGCACAATGTCTTGCAGCCACCCCATGTTGTGCTGTTGCAGTTCTTGCACCAACGTTTCAAAAGCTTCAGTTGGACCTAACTCTGGGTTGAGTTGGCTGGGATCAACGACATCATACCCGTGAGAGCTGCCTGCTCTAGCCTTAAAGATAGGTGAGGCGTAGAGATCGGAGATACCAAGATTAGCCAGATAAGCTGTGATTTTTCTAGCATCTTCAAATCCAAAAGCGGAGTTGAATTGAATGCGATAAGTTGCGTTAGGAATCCGCATAGGAAGGTCTGGGCTCCTGAGTCAAAGAGGGGAGGGGAAGGATGAAGGATGAAATAGGAAGGATGAAGGAGGAGGGATGAAAAGGGAAGGATGAAATAGGAGGGATGAAAGGGGAAGGGGAGTGATCAGGCGATCGCTTGGTAGACGATGCAATTCCAGGGTTGGAAGGTGACTTGTTGATCAGCGGATAGGGTATCGGAGGCTGAGGGATTTGAGCCTTGCCATTTTGAGTCGGCTGAGTCCAAAATCTTATGCCAGTCCGCCGCAGGAACATCTGGTTGGCAAGTGATGGGTTGGTCGCTGAAGTTCATTAAAACGGCAATTTGCTCGGTGTCACTCCAGCGCCTGAGCACCAGCAAGTTGTCGATATTGGTAGCGCTGAGGCGATCGCGGCTGAGTTGAGCCAGAGCAGGGATCGTTTTCCGTAGTTGGATTAAATGCTTGTACCAATCCAACATGGTTTTGTTTTTGCCTGCGTTGCGCTTTTCCCAATTCAGCTTGCACTTGTTAAAAGTTTCCACGCCTTCGGGATCGTCCGGTTCTCCTTCGCAGTGGAAGGCGGCAAATTCCTGCTTACGGCCTTCTCGCACCGCTTTAATCAAGTCGGGATCGGAGTGGCTGACGAAGTAAACAAAAGGCGCTGGTTCGTCGTACTCCTCACCCATAAACAACAGAGGAATATAGGGAGAGAGGAGAACCGCAGCCGCAGTCAGTTTGGCAGCTTCGTAGGGGATCATGTGGGAGAGACGCTCACCCAACATGCGATTGCCAATTTGGTCGTGGTTTTGGCTGCAAATCACGAACTGAGAACAGGGGCGATCGGTAGCGACATTGCCATGAAAGCGGTGCCGATGGGGAGAATACTTCCAGTCGTAGACAAAAGTGTCGCTGTACGCTTTAGCGAGTTGTTCACATTCACCGAAGTCTTGGTAGTAGCCTTGGCGATCGCTACTTACTAAAGCATGAAGGGCATGGTGAAAGTCATCGCTCCATTGAGCATCCATGCCATAACCTCCCTGCTCCGCCGGACGAATCATCCGGGGATCGTTGAGGTCACTTTCGGCAATTAGGTACAATTGGCGACCTACTTGCTCGGATAGGGTAGCCACATTCTCATTCAGTTCTTGGAGGAAGTGCTTGGCACCAAGATCATAGATGGCATGAACCGCATCTAGGCGGAGGGCATCGATATGGTAGTCTCGCAGCCAATACAGGGTGTTCTCGATGAAGTAATTGCGCACGCCTGGACTGTAGGTGTCATCAAAGTTAATGGCACTGCCCCAAGGAGTCTGGTAGGTATCTGTAAAGTAAGGGCCAAAGCAGCTTGAATAGTTGCCTTCTGGGCCAAAGTGGTTGTAAACCACATCTAGCACTACCGCTAGCCCTTGTTGGTGACAAGCATCCACGAGTTTTTTCAAGCCTTTTGGGCCACCATAGGAATCTTGGACAGCATAGGGATAAACGCCGTCGTAGCCCCAGTTGCGATCGCCTGGAAACTGCGCCACTGGCATGATCTCGATCGCATTGATCCCCAAGTCTTTTAGGTCAGCTAACCGAGCGATCGCAGCTTCAAAGGTGCCTGCTTGAGTAAAGGTGCCGACATGCAATTCATACAGAATTATCGCCTCTAAAGGGATGCCATTCCAGTTGCCATCGCTCCAGTTAAATTGATGATCAACCACCTCAGAAGGGCCATGTACACCTTGAGGTTGCAAGTTAGAAGCAGGATCGGGACGAGCTTCTGTATCACCTACCTGATACTGATAAAGAGTCCCTGGATGCACGTCAGAAGCCACTATTCGCCAATATCCGCCTTCCTGTTGCTCCATCGCCATCTGTTGCTGTTTGGGAGAGAGCAATTGTAAGGAGACAGTAGTGGCAGTTGGTGCCCAGACGATAAATTCACACTGACCATTTCCTAAATATTGAGCGCCAAGTCTCACGCTAAATGTCCTCCCTGAAGACCGTAAAAAAGTAGCGCATGACTCCTTAAAGCCATGCGATCGCAGATGTTGAAAACATTCAAAAAACTAGCTCTTAGGAATTGTGATGGGAGAACTAAGGTTGGTGCTAGTACCGGAAGAGAGATCTTCGAGTTGTTATGGTTAGCACTTTATGAATGGGAACCGAGCCTTTGAGAGCGCTTGCCCCCAACCCCCGCTGAGGAACGGTCAACCACAGCAATTACTTTAGCTTGGGTTAAAACTTGCCGCATGGCTTCGTCATTCTCTTGCAGATTCGGCATCAAAGCGTTCCTTTAAGAGACAATTGAAGCCAGCGATCGCATCATATCCGCTCATATTGGCATGGAAAATTTGATTTCTCGTATGCAAACGGTGCAGTCTCCCATCATTCCAATTGTGGGGGAACTGATTCGCCAACATCCTGGCACGATCTCTCTAGGGCAAGGCGTGGTTTACTATGGGCCGCCACCAGAGGCGATCGCGCAGATTCCTCAGTTTTTGGCTGATCCGGCGAATCACTTGTACAAAGCGAATGAAGGGATTCCGCCGTTACTAGAGGCGATCGCAGGTAAGCTTCAGGGCTTTAATGGCATTGAGGTGAATCAGCAAAGTTCTGTGTTCGTAACCGCAGGCAGCAACATGGCGTTTATGCATGCCATTCTAGCCATTACCTCGGTAGGTGATGAAATTATTTTGCAAACACCTTATTACTTCAACCACGAGATGGCGATTACGATCGCAGGTTGTCGTCCTGTGTTTGTACCCACAGATGAGAATTACCAGTTGCGTCCAGAGGCGATCGCTCAAGCCATCACAGAGCGGACTCGTGCGGTGGTTACTATTTCTCCAAATAATCCCACGGGTGTGGTTTATCCAGAAGCAGCTTTACGAGCAGTGAATCAGCTCTGTCGCGATCGCGGTATCTATCACATCAGCGACGAAGCCTATGAGTACTTCACCTACAACGGCGTACCGCATATCTCTCCTGGCTCCTTTTTAGGCAGTAGCAGCCATACCATTTCTCTCTTTAGCCTCTCAAAAGCCTATGGTTTTGCTAGTTGGCGCATTGGCTACATGGTCATTCCAGACCATCTCTCGGTGCCGATCAAAAAGATTCAGGATACTATTCTGATCTGTCCACCTGTGATCTCCCAATACGCTGCTCTAGGAGCTTTACAGACAGGTTTCTCCTATTGCCAAGCATATCTTCCAGCGATCGCAGAAGTTCGCCACCTTGTTCTCAGCGCCCTCAAGCGGCTTAACGATGTATGTACCGTTGCACCTGCCGACGGAGCCTTCTACTTTTTCCTCAAAGTTCAGACTGAGATACCAGTGATGGAACTCATCGAACGGCTGATTCGCGAACATCAAGTAGCCGTCCTTCCGGGGGATACCTTTGGCATGACAACAGGCTGTTATCTCCGCGTGGGCTATGGCGCTTTGCAAAAGGAGACAGCCGCCGCCGGGATTGAGCGATTAGTAAAGGGTCTGCAAGCAATTTTGTCCTAGCGGCTTCCAGAAATATCTGTATCGAATACAACCTCCACCGCATCGTCATAACCCAACTGCAAACGCGCCTGAGCGCTGCCACCATTCACCGCCACTTCCACCCAGCCATGACTCCCCACCAACGCTAACAACTCTCCAGAAGGGCGATCGCTGTAGCTAGACACTGCCACAATTTCTCGGTCGCCTACCACCACCGTCCAAGCTTTTCCCATAACTGCACTCGCAGGAATATTGGTAATCAAATTGCCAAAGCGATCGCAATATTGCACACAACCCCAAATCCTGTTTCCTACTGACCGACAACTCGGAAACGGCAACTGCACCAAGCTTTGCAGATCAATGGCTGGCCCCAGCTCCTGCAACGCCACCCCCGATGCCAAATGCGCCGCCACAGGCGCAAAAATATCGCGACCATGAAACGTCGAACTGGGTTGCCCCGATCGCCAAAATTGAGCATTGGTCAACTCCACCGCCGCGATCGCCGTATGCCGACTCAACACCCCACCAAACAACCCATTATCTGGCCCCACCAAAAACCCCTCCTCCAGCCCAACCGCGATCGCCCGACGCACACTCCCCACCCCCGGATCAACCACCGCCACATGCACCGTCCCCAGCGGAAAATAAGGATAAGCATTCAGCAAACAAAACCGAGCCGCCACCACATCCTGAGGCGGAACCTCATGAGTCAAATCAATCACCCGCACCCCAGGACTAATCCCAGCAATCACCCCCTTCATCACCCCCACATAGACATCACTCAACCCAAAATCAGTTAAAAGAGTCACTAGATGTTGTGCCATATAGAAGTGTTGAGGAGAGGTAAGGGGGAGGGATGAGGGATGAAGGATGAGGGATGAAGGATGAGGGATGAAGGATGAGGGATGAAGGATGAGGAAAAAGGAGTTAGAAGTCGGAAGCCAGGAGTCAGCTAACAGCTAATCCAGGACTCGAAACACCCACAGTTAAACTCGTTTGGAGGGGGTCTGGGGGACGCAACCGTCCCTCAGCGGGGGTTTGGGGGCGAGTGCCCCCAAGGCTCGGATTTTTAGAGTCAATCAACCTCCGTTAAAGGATACTGCCGCCCATACTCATAAATCGCGATCGCCGCCGCAGTCTGCACATTCAAAGACTCCACCATACCAAACTGCGGAATCGCGATCGCCGCATCACAAAGACCCGCAATCTCCACCGGGATTCCAATCAGCTCCCGTCCCAACACCAACACCGATTGTTTAGGGTATGTAAACAACACCGAAACGATTTTGAAATTTTAGTAACAGACTTTACAGACTCTGAAGCAGAAATGCTAGGTTAGAATTTAGTAAAATGCATAAGTACCCAGAAAAAAAAGTCCGTCATGAACAGAAATCGCCAAGAAGCCATCACGCAAACCACTCAAGCTCATCGCGAAAACATGCGGAGAAACCTGCAACGCCGCCTAGAAGTTGCTAGAGCCAACGGTGACGAGAACTTAGTTCGGATGCTAGAAGCAGAAGCCAACTACCTCCGCTAAAGCTTGATTCACCAGGTTAGCAATTGAAAATTGATTGCAGAAATTGCAGAGCCCGCGATCGCCTCATTCAACTTTTCGATCGTCGGTTAACTCAGTTCCGACTACTATTGCTCAAAAGTTACTTCAGTCTCCTAAGAAAATCCCTCAAGAATTCAACCCGATGCATGGGAAATTCTTGAGGGATTTTTTTAGGAGTTAAAAATCAACCGCTCCTCAATACCACGGGGAGGATTTGCTTACTAGTTTATCCACCGATTTCGTAGCGTGATCAGGAGCTTTAAGTATTGACTTTAGATCTTAACCTTTTAGTTCCCGAATCTCCGAAATTAAACCGAAGGCAAAAACCTACGGCTAGTATAAAGGAGCGATCGCACCTGATTGCGCGTCTGAGTGCAAGTCATCGCTGCCGATTAGCCCTTAAAGTAAATGCTTATGAGAGCAGAACTCGTCAACTGGATTCTCTTTGCTGCTAAGGTTTTACACCGTAACAGTCATTGGATGGCTTGGAACTTATTTCTAGCCTTGATCCCTTTAGCGTTGAGCGTTTGGCTCTTCCGCAGAAATCGTTCAGCCTCACTGCTTTGGTGGGTTGGGTTAGTAGTATTTATCGCATTCCTGCCCAATGCTCCCTACGTTCTGACTGACATCATCCACCTGATTTACGACATTCGGGAAGGATTCTCGGAGTGGGTGGTTACATTGGTTTTGGTGCCACAGTATATCTTGTTCATCCTGGCGGGCTTCGGTGCTTATGTCCTGTCGCTGATTAACCTGGGCCACTACCTCAATCAACGGCAACGGCATCGCTACATACTTTGGGCTGAGCTACTTCTGCATGCGCTGAGTGCGATTGGCATCTATCTGGGGCGATTTCTGCGCTTTAACAGTTGGGACTTGGTAACTCGTCTCGATTCAATCGCAGGCACAGTGGTTGATGACTTAGCGGCCAAGCGTCCCGCCCTCGTGATGTTCGCTACATTCGTGATTATTACTGGCTTGTACTGGCTCATGAAAGAAGTAACCTTGGGCCTGATTTTGCGGTGGCGTTCTGCCAGGGTTCGATCCGTTTCGGAAGCCGACCAAGGCTTTAATTGAGTGAAACCTTAAGACGGATCAGGGGACGGCTCAGTGGATGGCTCAGTGGATGGCTCAGCCTGAGGCTCTAGGCGGGCATAATCTTGCACTGCTTTGACTAAATTTTCGGGGGTGCCGATGTCGAGGTAAACCCCCGTCTCAAATATCTCAGCTTCGACCCGCAACCCAGCTGTAATTCCCGCTTGAATCACATCTCCGATCGCGAGTTCCCGGGATGGTCGCGCTAGCTCTGGAGTAGAGGTGTGGGCTGCTTCAATGGCAATCAAATGCTCATGTAAAAACTGGGTAAAAGTTGGGTTCCACACTGCGATCGCCCACATATATTTCAACTCGGTTTGGCTCGGTTTCTCCATAATCAGATGCACTCGGCCAGCCAAGTCAAAATCTACCATGCCCGCCTTTTGAGGCTGATCGGTGGGGAATAAGCCCAAAACTACATCGGCTTGAGTTTGGGCTTGTCGCTGCAACAAGTGAGTAAACGCATCTTCAGGCCAAAAGAGGATATCTGGGAAGCCCAAAGCTACGATCGCATGTTGAACAAAGGGGTAAGCTTGGTCAAGGGTGTAGGGCACGCCATAGGGCAACCCCATGATTAAGTAGCCTAAGTGCATGGGCAGCGCCGAACCATCGCCAAAATAGGCAGGGATATCCCACTTACCAGGCCGCAGAATGAAATAAGTTTGGGTGATGCCCGCTCGCTGCAATCGCTCCAGCAGATATTGACTCACGACTTTAGGTCGCAAACTTTGCCCAGATGCCACCGCTTGAAACCCAATCGGGTATAACTCTTTACTCAGAGGCAGCGGTGCGATCCGAGTTGCCTGACCAGCTGCGGGTAATAGCCCAATGACGGGGAGGGAAGATCGGGTCTCAGAGAGGATAGAGGGGGGAGCAGTGGGATCAGAGGATGGCATGACTTTCAGATACGCAGTTGTAGCAACAGGTGTTGACGTTAAAAGTTAGGATACCAACCGCGATCGCCCCGTTTATGGATTTCCTCACAGGTTCGGTTGCCAGCCAAGCTCTTTTGCTCTAGCAGTATCCGAATGTGGGCATTCTGTAAGGTAAAGAAGTTTACCTACTTCAAAGCAGTCCCCCAACCAAGCAGCCATCCAAATCAGCCTGCAACACTCTAACAATGAAAAATTTGCTCAATTCTGGCCTGCGTCGAGGTTTAGTCTGGTTAGGAATTCTGGGTGTAGCTTTAGCGCCAGCCTCTGCGGCCACTGCCACCACCAAAACGACTCAAGCAGGCAATGTCAAAGCAGAACTTTCTTACCAAAAAGCCAACACTGACTTTACCCAATTCAACAATCTACGCCTCAAGATTACCCGTGCTGGCAAAACACTGCTCGACCAACCTTTACCAGACAGCGAGGGAAATTGGCCGCTAGTGGCTCTAGGGACAGATTGGGCTAAGCAAAATGCCCAGGACACCTTTCGAGTGCGTAACTTGGATGCCAACCCAGAGCCAGAAGTGTTAGTTGATTTATTTACGGGTGGGGCACACTGTTGCACCTACTCCCTGATCTACCGTTACAATCCCAAGACTCAAACGTACAACTACGAGCGCTATGAGTGGGGCAATGGCAGTTACGAGTTGCAAGATTTAGACAACAATGGTGTTCCAGAGTTTAAAGGGCGCAATGATGCTTTCGCTTACGCCTTTACTAGCTACGCCGCCTCTGGCTACCCGATCCAGATTTGGCAATATCGGCAAGGCAAACTGGTTGATGTCACCCGCCAATATCCCAAGGTGATCTATGACGATGCCTACTACTGGTGGCAAACCTTCCAAGAGCACAAAAATGATGGCGTGGAGTATGGCAAGGGGCCGCTCGCTGCTTACCTAGCAGATAAGTACTTGCTAGGCCAAGGACAAGACGGTTGGCAAAGAGTCCAACAAGCTTACAAAGGCCCCGATCGCCAAAAATACTTTACCGAGCTGCGCCGTTTTCTGCGAGAAACTGGCTATATTTCAGGCAAGACACGTTAAGGAAAATTCATCAAGTCAAACTGTATTCTGCCATACCAACTCAGCTCATCTTGATGCCAAATCCCCTCTCGAATTAGTCATAGAGACACTCCTATCTCCAGGTATAAACGGTGAGAAAAATCGAGGACTAATCTTGTAGCATCACCTATATATTGAAGAGAGTACAAGTATGCCCTCCGACCCTCGCGACAACAGATCCGAAACCGGTCGCCCCGATCCTGAAGATAATCCTGGAACTCAAACTCATGTTCCCACTACAGATGAGGGTGATACACCGCTGGATGAACGGTATCGCATGACCAGTCAGCGATCCGATTCTGATCCTAGTGATGGTGCTGAACCTGAAGATCCAGGCGCTCCAGTGGAAGTAATTGGTGGGCCAAATCAGGGAACTGATGTTCGCTAAAGTAATTTCCCATTCCCAATATTGAGAAATCCCAATATTGAGAAATGTTGGATGCGATGAACAAATATCTCCCTAGCTGTAGCATTTGCCGAGTAGGGAGACTTTTTTGTGTTTAGTAAAATCCTCTTTAAAGTAATCTGGCTTGTAGCCTAGAATACTGTCATCAAACTAGAGCATTAGATCGGGTCAGAAGCTCTAGGAAGTCGAGTCGAGCTGTCGCCGTGCCGCTGCTAGTAAGAGTCTTTGTTCTGCACGGGCGATCGCTCGATAGGTGCGTTCAATCGCCTCTGGATCAACCGAAATAGAGGTAATACCCCAACGCACTAGGTGATCGACCAAATCGGGATATTGGGCTGGGGCTTGACCACAAATAGAGCAAGGGATACCTGCTTGTTGCGCCATCCGAATCAGTTGCGCGATCGCCTGTAGAACTGCCGGATGCATTTCATTAAAAACCGCAGCCATTTCTGATTGATCGCGATCGACTCCCAGGAGGAGTTGCGTGAGGTCATTAGTGCCAATTGAAATTCCTTGGACGCCTGCTTTCACATAATCGGGCAGCAAAAACAGTACCGAAGGCACCTCTGCCATGATCCACAGCTGAAACTCAGCCTGCTGGGTCAAGCCTATCTGCTCTACCCGCTGCTGACAAAAGTAAAACTCTTCTACAGTGCGGACAAACGGCAGCATCAAATGCACATTGCTGCACCCAGACTGCTGCACTTCCGCTAAGGCTGTGAGTTCTAGCTCAAATAGAGCGGAGTCTAGCAAATAACTAAATGTTCCTCGTAATCCCAGCATGGGGTTCGTTTCTGGGGGCATCAACTTGCCACCTTCTAGCGACTGGAACTCATGGGAGCGCAGATCGAGTGAGCGATAAAACACGGGGCGGGGCGCAAAGGCTTTAGCAAATTGGCTAATTCGAGCTGCAATCCGCATTACGAGTTCTTGTTGTCGTCCCTGTTGCAACCACAAAAGGGGATGCTGACGTTCCAAAACGTCTACCAGCATCAGTTCGGCGCGAAGCAGCCCTACACCATCAACAGGTAGAGCTTTTACTGGCTCAATCGAAGATAGTTGACTCAGATTCACCAGCAGTTGCGTGGCGATCGCAGGCCAGAAACGATCGCTTACGGTGGAACTAGAAGCAGGGAGGAAGGCGGGGGCTGAGCGATTCATTGAGCCATCCTCAAGATGTCGAGTAGTCGCTCGATCAAAGGGAAGGGGGGAAGCAGTGGGGTGGCGACTGGAGCTGAAATCAACTAGGCGATAAATCTCACCTTGGCTACCATCTAAGAGCAGGGAGTCTCCGGAGTGAATGACATGGGTGGCAGCGATCGCCCCAACGATAGCAGGCAAGCCTAATTCTCGCGCCAGAATTGCGGCATGGCTCGTCATACCTCCCTGTTCAGCAATCAATCCAGCAGCTTGGTGGAGAAATGGTAACCAATCTGGAGTAATGCTGGAGGCAACTAAAATCCGACCAGGAGGAATTTGGTCAGGCAAGGCTGTCTCGGCAATCACCAACGCTTCTGCGATCGCTTGCCCACTAGCTGCCGCCAATCCTTTTAAGATCAATTGGGGTTCCTGGGTCAATGTGTCTGTCTGCGATCGCGGAGGTATATCCTTTTCGGGGATATCCTTTTCGGGGATAGAGGTAGATAGCAAGTCTGTAGCTGGAGCTAGCTCCAGGACTGGCAAGTGGATTTGGGTGAGATACAGTTTAGGGGAGATATCCGTCGCTTCTTGAACCAACATCCATTTAAAGGTGCAGGTGGCACTAAACTCGGCTTTGAGTCGCTGGGCAAGCTGAATCAGTGATTGCAGCGTTGAGGAAGGCAGGGCATATTGATTTTGTTGGGCTTCAGCTAGTAGATGCACCTGTAAACAACTATCGGGATGTTGAAAAGAAGTCTGACTAGCGTCGGCTAAAAAAGGTAAAAAGCTGGGTGGCTGGGGCAGTGTATGAGCACAAGTCTTGCTACCAAGCGTTTGGGTTTGCACAGTGCCTTGGGCAGCATCTATTTCATAGACATCTGGGGTCGCTTCTCCCCAAGCGATCGCGGTTTCTAAGCCCCAAGCAGACTGAATCAAAAAATTGTGGTCAGTGATTTGCACCGTTCCGGCAGCGATCGCAGGTAAAACCGGATGGATCAGCACTGCTAAACAAATTTGCTCTAAAGGAATTTCTAGCCGTTTCCAGTACAACAAACTCTTGGCGCGAAACAGCTCCGCCCACACTTTTTTCAGCCCTGTCGCTAAGGCTTCTGGTTTGGCTGGACAAATATGTGACTCAAAAATCTCGGCGGCTTCTAGGGCGAGTAGGTTGTCACCAGGTGGTTTCAGGGCCAACGAGGGTTGCAAAATGAGTGTGGTCGCCTGTAGCTGTTCCTGGAGCTGGGATAAAGCCTCTGTCAGATCTTCTAGCCATCGCTCTGGGAGTTCGGTGGTAGTAATCTCTTGGCGAATGTGCTGGGCGATCGCTTGCAGTTGCTGTGGGTTGTCTACATTTAAGTGCAACGAAGAACTAGCGATATCCGCAAAGGGTTCTCGCCATTGGATAGATTCAATAAACTCCTGGAAACTTGGGGCGGGAACAACTAAACTGGGCAACACAGGATAGCCAGTCTGGAGGAGATGACTCAGATAAAAGGCTTGGTTGCCGACCGACAAACGACTCGGATGTTGAATTTGATTCAACCAGTACAGGCTAGGCACAGGTGGTGCTGGGCTGAAAATAATCTCTCGATCTTAGTCTAGTGATTGCCTTTCCCTATCTCTTCATTGGAATGATTACAGACTCAGCCAAGTTGTAGGGTTGCGAGTCTATGTTTCTAGGCTAGCAATCAAGTTAATTAATTCTGCTAAATTCACAGGTTTAGATAGGTGGTGCTGAAATCCAGCAGCGAGGGCTTGTTGACGATCTTCCACTTGAGCATAAGCTGTTAGGGCGATCGCTGGGATAGGGCGACCTTCTCCTTCTCTTTCTGCCACTCGCCACTGTCGCATCAGGATGTAACCATCTTCGTCGGGCATGCCGATGTCGCTGACTAAAACTTGAGGTTGCCACTGGGACTGAGCAGCCAAAGCCTCGCGGCTAGAGCTTACAGCTTGCACATCAGCACCTTGTTGCACGAGCGCAGTGGTGAGAACTTCTCGCGTATCAGCATCATCATCTACCAGCAAGATTCGCAAACCCGACAGACTGGGGCTAGAAGTCAGGGAGCCAACGGTTTCAGCCGATTGCCTTAGAATGAGGTCTGACTCGGCAGTAGCGGGGAGGTTGCGCGGTAAGGTGACCGTAAAAGTAGCTCCTTGGCCCACACCGGGGCTTGCCGCTCTGACTTGGCCTCCATGTAGCTCGACCAGATGCCGCACGATCGCCAGACCTAACCCCAAACCTCCGTAGGAGCGAGTTGTAGTACTGTCGGCTTGACGAAAGTGATCAAACACATGCGGCAGAAAGGTGGGGCTAATGCCTTGGCCCGTGTCTGTGACTTGAATCTCTACAGATTTTTCGGCGTGACGGAGACTAACCGTGATCTGCCCGCCTGTTGGGGTGAATTTAATGGCGTTGGCGAGCAAATTCCAAATCACCTGCTGTAAGCGATCGCTATCTCCCAAAATGAGACTGCTGGGCTGATCGAAGATGAGTTGCAGTTGAATAGATTTGGATTCGAGCGAAGGGCGAGCAGCATCAAAGGCGGCTTCGATGACCGCGACTAAATCCAATTGATGCAGGTGTAACTTCAGTTGGCCCCGCATCACCCGTGACACGTCGAGCAAATCTTCAATTAACTGAGTTTGCAACTTGGCATTGCGCTCAATGGTTTCTAAAGCGCGAGCGGTGGTAGTAGTGTCAAAGGTGCGATTGCGTAAAAGGCGAGACCAACCCAGAATGGCATTCAAGGGCGATCGCAACTCATGAGACACGATCGCCAGGAACTCATCCTTCATCCGATTAGCGGTTTGGGCGGCTTGGTAAAGCTGGGCATTGTCTACAGCTGCCGTCGCTCGACGAGCCAAATCTTCAGCTAAGTCCAAATCGGCTGGTTGATAAGCCCGCTTTGAGTCAACCCGAACCAAGGAAATCACCCCTAGGACTCTGTCGCGCGCTACCAAAGGGACACACATGAGAGAGTGACAATTTAAGCTTTGCAACAGGGCCAGATGTTTCGGATCATGAGCCACAGCAGCCAAAAGTTTGGGCGACAGTTCTGGAATTAAAACCGATTTGCCGCTGCGTAAGGCAGTAACAACGGGATGGGGTTTGGTGAAATCGGGGGGATATTGCTGCAACTGCTCTTGAATCAGTTGAGCTTTGGCTGGGTCTATATGAGCGGTGGCTAGACGGTGTAGGTTTTCTCCCTCCTCCACCATATCGATGGTGCAAAAGTCGGCTAGGGTCGGAACACAGAGCTGGGCCATGCTGGTGAGCGTGGCTTCGTAATCGAGGGAAGATACCAAAACGGTGCTAGCTTCGGCTAAAAACTGCAAAGCACTGACAGCACGTCTACGTTCGGTGGTGTCTACCATCACGCCCCGAAGTTGTCGAGCTTGCCCGGAGGCATCGGTGACCACGTAGACAATATCGCGCAACCACATCACCCGACCATCAGCCGCGATCGCCCGATATTCAAAATCTTGGTTTTGGCTAGTAGCAGTCGCGCTTTGGCAAATCTGGAGGACGCGATCGCGATCGTCTGGGTGGATCAAACTCGGCCAGAAGTCAGGCTCGCTCAGCCAACGCTGAATCGGATAGCCGACGATGGCTTCCGCTTGTTGGCTCACAAAAGTAAATTGCCAGGTTTGGGCCTCAGCTTCCCAGACGATCGCATCCAGCCCATTCACCAAATCCCGAAAGCGCTGTTCCGCTGCCTCTGCCGATGCTCTAGCAATTTGCTCCCGCTCCAGCAGGTTAAGCCGTTCCACCTCAGCCCGTTTGCGATCGGACACATCCGACATCAGCGACACAATACTATGCGGTTGTCCCTGGGAGTCTTTGAGAACAGCAGTCCATAAGTCGATAAAAATCGAGGAACCATCTTTGCGGCGGCGATAGGTTTCAAACCCGGTTAGAAGACTGCCTGCTAAGGTGGTTTGTAGATTGTGTAGAAACTCTTCTTGCTTATCAACTGGAATGCTCGGTAGCAGTTGCCCTAACACTTCTGCTGCCGACCAGCCAAAAATCTTCTCTGCCGCTGGGTTCCAGAGTTGCACTCGCCCCTCGCGATCGAGCATGGTAATACCGAGGGGAGATGCTTGAATTAGAGCTTGC
The DNA here is from genome assembly GCA_019358975.1 of Trichocoleus desertorum ATA4-8-CV12. Lineage (NCBI taxonomy): Bacteria > Bacillati > Cyanobacteriota > Cyanophyceae > Leptolyngbyales > Trichocoleusaceae > Trichocoleus > Trichocoleus desertorum. The sequence goes on along the minus strand of JAHHIL010000015.1, from coordinate 83,372 downwards.
AGCGTTTGATTCGTTTCTTCTAGGACGATCGCGGCTTGTTTGTAGGGCGTAATGTCTTCTAAGAGGCCATCGATAAAGGTTCTGCCACCAGTTTGGCTTAAGGTAGCGCTGAGCAAGGCCCAGATGCGGCTACCATCTTTGCTGCACAACTGCACTTGGCGCTCGTAGTAAGGGTTGCTAGCTTGGAGCCATTCCTGAAATTCTAAATAATCGGCGTTATGACAAAACAGTTCTTGCCAATTAATCGTGATGTCGGCGATGGAATGCTGTAACTTGAGAATTTTTTGAAAAGCAGCGTTACTTTCGAGCAAATGCCCATCTAAGTTGGCTCGAAACACGCCGACATTGAGCCGCACTAACAAAGATTGTAATTGTTGTTGGAGTTGCGCTGATTTGCGACGCTCGATCGCATGTTCTAGGGCCGAATGCACCGCGATCGCCAACCGAAAGGTGTGTTTCTGAGACTTGAGGATATAGTCTTCTACACCCGCTTTCATCGCCGCGACTGCGACTTCTTCGTTGCCGCTGTTGGTGAACATAATCACCGGACAGTCGGGATAACGAGCTTTGATGGCTTGGGCGATCGCCACACCATTGTCCCAGCCCAATTGATAATCGGTGATCACTAGGTCAAAATCACCTGCATTTAAAGCTTGCGCCAATTCTACAGGGGTGGAAATTTCTTGAAGCTCGAAGTCACTAAACTCACGGTTCAGTTCTCGCTTCACGAGGAGGCGATCGTCAGGGTTGTCATCAACAATCAGAATCCTGGTCATGGAATTGTTAGCTGAAAATCCACCGTAAGCTCTGCCGGAAAATATTCTAAAAAAACTCTAAATGGATTAGAAGAACCAAGCCTAACCGCCGCGATCGCTTTAGAGCATCTGTAGTGCTTCCTAAAGTTCAGGCTGGATTAAAGCCTGGGTTAAAGCGTTGGAGCTTGATTGAGGCTCATCCAATAGAGATCTAGCGTTTTCACAATCTCGGTCAAAGCGTTAAACGCGACTGGCTTCACCAAATAAGAATTGGCTCCCAAATCATAGGCCCGATTGATGTCGCCCATTTCTTGGGAGGAAGTCAGCACTACAACAGGTAAGCGCCTGAGACTCGGCTGTTGTCGTAACCAGGCTAGCACTTCATGTCCAGAACGACAGGGCAGCTTCAAGTCAAGCAGGATTAGAATCGGCAGAGGATGTTGATCGCGATCGCTATAATCTCCTGCTCCCGCTAAATACAACACAGCAGCCTCACCATTATCTACCACCTGCATGGGAACTTGCAGATTGGCTTTAGTAAAGGCCCGTTGGATCAACAAAACATCATTTGGATCGTCTTCGACCAACAAAACAGCCCCTGGCATGCTTGGCATCATAGTCGTTCTCTTGTGTTTATCTTTGGTAACTCTAGCCAAAACCGACTGCCTACACTAGGGTTAGACTCAACGCCTACTTGCCCTCCCATCCGTTCTACCCCTTTGCGAACAATAGCTAAACCAATACCAGTCCCAGGGTAAGTCTCCACACCATGCAGACGCTCAAACACCCGAAAAATACGTTCTTGATGCTCTGGAGCAATGCCGATGCCGTTATCTTGAACCCATAACCTGACCTGATGAGGTGGCGCTTCTGGTCGTGCTTCTGGTCGTGCTTCGGCCCAAATCTTAATTTGGGGTTGCACCCCGGAAGCAACAAACTTGATCGCGTTCATCAGCAGGTTAGTCAGCACTTGTACTAAAGTCACACGATGGGCGATCACAGGCAGGAGCGGGTTGACTACTATAATTTGGGCTTGGCGCTGGCGAATTTCGAGTTCTAGCTGAGCGATCACCTCACTAACCAGGGAGTCAAGATCGATTGGTTTTAGTTCCAACTCGGCTCGACTTAAGCGACTATAAGCCAGCAAATCTTCAATCAAAACATCCATGCGCTGGGCTGCTTTACTGATGCGCCGAGCGTAGTCCTGGCCGACACCATCTAACACGTCGTTGTAATCTTCCATCAAAGCTTGTGTAAAGCCCTGCATGGCCCTCAGGGGTGCCCGTAAATCGTGGGATACCGAGTAACCAAAAGCTTCTAGTTCGGTGTTGGCGGATTGGAGTTGGGCGGTGCGTTCTAAAACTCGGCACTCTAGCTCGGTGGCGTTTTGCTGAAGTCGTTCGCGCAGTTGGGCTTGCTCTAGGGCGATCGCTAATTGATTCGCCACTTCTTGAGTGATTTCTCGGTGCTCTGGGGTCAGGGTGACTAAGCGAGAACCAAACAGTTTCAGCTCTCCAATCACGGTATTCTCACTTCTGAGCGGCAATGTCACGCAATTTTCACCCAGGTCAACTCCATTGCTCAAGCTGACTGGCCTAGCATTGTCCTTAATGACCGTCGTGGTGGGGAGCGACTGGCTCCCGTTGGTAGAGACATCGCCACTGGTCAGCACTAAGTTAGGCAAAACGGGATCGGAGAAACCAGATGACAAAGGCAAGCGAGCGCCAACCGCTAGTGAAGCTTGACCATTGCTGCTGTTGCCTAAAACCTGCGCTTCCCCCGCGTCAAAGTGGTAGCACAATACCAAAGCTTGGCGGCAGGGCACCAAGTAGCACAGGCGAGCCACCGCCGATTGGGCAATTTCTATTGATGAGTGCGCTTCTAAGATGGCTCGGTCAATATCATGCAAGATTGCGAGTCGCTGAGCAGAACGTTGCAGGGCGGCTTCAGCGCGTTTGCGCCGAGTCAGGTCACGGGTAATCAGGGCATAGACTCCCAGCAGCAGCAGCAAGGTCAAAATGGCAATCAGGGAGAGGGCAAGCGTGGTCTGCTGAATGCTAGTGCTCGATTGCTGCGATCGCAACTCTAACAACACCTCCTCTTCTTGCTGCATCTGGGCCACAATGCCCCGAATCTGATCCATCACTCGTTTGCCTCGATCAGACAGAACGACTTGTTTCGCTGCTGCCAACCCGCGAGTTTGCCGCAATTGAATGGTTTGATCTAGTTCTCTCAGTTTTTCGTTAATCAACGGTTGCAGAATCGCTAGCCGCTGTTGCTGACTCGCGTTGTCGCTGGTCAAGGTTTGCAACTGCTCAACTCGTTGATAAATTTGGGCGATCGCGCTGTTATAGGGTTGCAGGTAGCTAGATGATCCGGTGAGGAGATAGCCTCGCTGTCCAGTTTCGGCATCTTTCAAGGTCGAAAGCATTCTCTCTAAAGTGATGATCACTTCCTGAGAATGAGTCACTAAGGCATTGTTATGAACTAGTCGAATGATGTGGTAGTACGAGACCGCCACATTAATCCCCAAAACGGCAAGACCGAGGGCAAAGTAGAGAGTGATGCGACGATGCAGAATCTTGGACATAGGCTATAGCGGCGGTCTGATCCTATGGCTCGATCTGACTAAGCTGGCGATCGCACGGGTGAGCGTGGTTGGTTCTACGGGCTTAGACAAATGCATCTGAAATCCAGCCGCCAAGGAGCGTTGTTGGTCTTCTTCGCGGGCATAGGCAGTGAGCGCGATCGCCGGAATATTACCCATATGGGGGTTAGCCCGCACTTGCTGAATAAATTCATAGCCGTCTCGCTCTGGCATGGCAATATCACTCACCAGAACATCAGGCTGGCAATGTTGCAATGCGTTCAGTGCCTCATCCACAGCAGCCACAGCTGTCACTTTGGCTCCTTGAGCTTCCAAGACGACAGTGAATAACTCTCTGATATCTACTTCATCATCCAGCAATAAAACCTGCATCCCCTCTAAGGCTGGCTCCGAGCCTGTAGCGATCGCATCCAACTGCTGAGCGCTCTCTGGCTGAGTGGTGTCGGGCCGCTTCATCAGAGGGAGCCGAACCATGAAGGTAGCGCCTTGACCTTCACCCGGACTCGTGACGTGAACGGTGCCACCATGTAGCTCGACCAAGTGACGCATGATTGCGAGGCCCAACCCTAACCCTCCTTGCGATCGCGTGGTGGTGCTGTCCGCTTGCCGAAAGCGATCAAATACATGGGGGAGAAACTCCGGAACAATCCCGACGCCTGTATCACTGACTCGAATTTCGGCATAAGATCCAGCGGGTGCAGCTAGCATCTCCTCCGCCAAGCCTGACTGGGGGAGGTTCCCTGGCATTGGCTGCTGCTCCACCTGCAACATCTGTACCTCCACGCGCCCCCCTGCTGGCGTGAACTTGACCGCATTGGAGAGCAAATTCCATACCACTTGCTGCATCCGATCTGGATCAACCAAGACGCGCTCCAAGGCAGGGGTACAGCAATAGGAGAGATGGAGCGATTTGGCCTCAGCAGCAGGGCGAACTGCATCGATCGCGGCTTGAATCACCGTCTCCAACTTAGTTGGGCAGAGATTGAGGCGTAATTTGCCGCAAATAATGCGCGAAACATCCAAAATATCCTCGATCAGTTGGGCCTGTAGCTTGGCATTGCGCTCAATCGTTTCTAGGGCGCGGGTGGTAGTAGCCGCATCCATTTGACGGTTGGTTAATAACCGAGACCAACCCAAAATGGAATTGAGAGGGGTGCGTAACTCGTGAGAAAGGGTGGCGAGAAACTCATCCTTCATCCGATTGGCTGCTTCTGCGGTGCGGCGGGCGGCTTCACTGGCGGCTCTCGCTTGCTGGGCTTTCTGATACAGGCGAACATTATCAATCGCGATCGCGGCTCGATGGGCGGCTTCGGCCACAAGGCCAAAATCTTCTAGGCCATACCGTCGCTCTGATACCGTCGTAGCCAGCAAGATCGCGCCCAAAATGCGATCGCGAGCTAAAAGCGGCTGAATCAAATAAGACTGAGTCGCCAGCGTTTCTATAGCTGTGATATGAGCACTACTAGCGGGTAATTGCCGAAAAAAGGTGTCAGCTACGTCGGTTTGATAAGTCGCTTGTCCGGTTCGGATCACCTCAGCCACCGGAATCTCAGATTGCAGATACAGCGGGTAAGCTTGATTCATAGCCAGTAACTGCTCGGCCTGCCCCGGATCAATATGCGCCGCTGCCACTCGCTGAATCAGGTCTGTCCCTTCTTCATGGCTATAGATGATGCAGTAGTCTGCCAACTCCGGGACGATCAGCTCGGCTACTTGCTGCAAAGTGGTTTCGTATTCAAAAGATGCTGCCAATTGAGCACTCATCTTCGCCAAAAAAGCATCTCGTCGTTGAGCGGCTTCTGCTTCTGCTCGTGCGGCCTGCTCTTGGATCAACTGCCAGCGTTCTGCTTCCGCTTGCTTGAGAGCTGTCACATCCCGACTCACAATTAAGGCATATTGCACATTACCCTCAGCGTCTAACTCTGGCACCACCCGTGATTGATAGCTGCGGCATCCTTGACAGCTCGGAGCTTCAAATTCCACCGTTTGCTCCTGCCCAGTGATAAACATGCGCTGCATTGTGGCATCCCAAGTTTGACAGAGTGACTCTGGCAATCCCTGTTGGTGACTGGTGCGACCCAAGAAGAAAGTGGCAGGCAATCCGGTGATCCGCTCCACCGCAGGATTGACATAGACATACCGAAACGCGCGATCGCAGCGAATAATCACGTCTGGGGTGTTGTCTAGCAGCGCTTTAGATTCTTGCTCCCGCCGATACAGAGCTTCCTGTGCTTGCTGGCGTTCGGCAATTTCTTGTTGCAAAATCACATTGGCTTGAGTCAGAGCGAGGGTCCGTTCTTCTACTAAGCGTTCCAATTGGTCGTGCGACTGCCGCAACACTTCCTCGGCTTGTTTGCGTTCCGTCACGTCCAAGACCGTACCCAACATGCGAATCGGTTGACTAATTTCGTCTTGCAGAAACCGCCCCTGACCGACAATCCAATGCACGGTACCATCAGGCCAGATAATACGGAACTCCTGACTATAGTCAGTTCTAGAGGCTTGCACCAACTCCAGAGATTGGGCGACTCGTTCGCGATCTTCTGGATGCACACAAGCCAAAAAAGCGCTCACTGTCCCCGGAAAGGCATCGGCAGACAGACCAAACAGCCGCTCATGTTGTCTCGACCAACTCACTTTACCTGTCCAGATATCCCACTCCCAGGTACCTATTTGGGCCGCTTCGATCGCGAGACTCAGTTTTTCGCGGTTTTCCCATAACCTCAACCCTCTGACATGAGCTTGCCGCCGAGCGACCCAAAGTGTGTGATGGAGAGAATTAGTGCCTACAACCGTAGCAATCCAAGCGCCCAAGCGGAGTAGATCGATCTCGTCCACAACCAGCTCGAAGCGGGGTGGGGCAATAAAAAACTCAAAGGCCAAAGCTGACAAAAATGCAGCCCAAAAGCCAGTGCCTGCACCGCTGTACCAGGTGTTGAGCACAACAGCTACAAAAAACATTAATGCAGGCGTGTAAGTGAGTAACGGTTGTAGCAAACAGGTAAGCACCAAGGCGATCGCAACTGTAAATGTAGCGATGCCATAACGTTGTGAAACCGTGTACCTCGCCGTCATTCAACCAACCCTTGAGTATCAACAGATCAACGAACCCAGAGCCAAAGCTCAGCTCTGAAGTTGCAGCCTCTCTATCTACTCTGATCCAGCAAAATTCAACAACGACTCTAAGAAACCTTTCGCTGCTAATTCTTCTCTGCCCAAGGATAGACTTCAAGCAGAATTGTGTAGCCTAAATTGAAAGGTTTTTAAGCTTTTTGACTCAGACGAACGCACATAAAGCCACAGCGGACTGAATAGATGCGCAACTGGACTGATTCGCTGAAAAATTGGTTTGACCTATTACTGGAGTCGCCTTGCCCGTTATGCCAACGCTCGACGGCTAACACCTTCTGCCTCGACTGCGATCGCCAATTGCAACGCGGCTGTCTGCCTGATCCAGCAGCCCATTGGCAAAATGAACATCAAGATCAACGGCTAGATCAACTGCCCTTGTTTGCTTGGGGTAAGTATGGTGGGACGCTGAAACGAGCGCTGGCTTGCCTGAAGTACGACCATCAACCAAAGGTGGCGCGCCCTCTAGGGCAATGGCTGGGGCAAGCTTGGCTGCATCAGGGGCCCAAGGCTTTCACACACCCAGCTTCAGCAACTTCTTGGCCTGTGGTCGTGCCGATTCCCCTCCATGCCGAAAAGCTGAAACAGCGTGGTTACAACCAAGCAGAACTCTTAGCTCAGAGCTTTTGTGACCAGACAGGCTTGCCCTTACAGCGGCAGGGCTTGGTACGATTGCGAGCCACAGAAGCTCAATTTGGGTTATCCCAGGTAGCCAGAGCCGAAAACTTAGCAGCCGCCTTTGCCCTCAACCCGTCAGCTTGGCGAAGTCAGCCCCAGCGATCGGTGTTGTTACTTGATGACATCTATACCACTGGAGCAACCGTGCAGTCAGCCGCCCAAGTACTGCGAGCGCATGGGATAACGGTTTGTGGAGTCGTCGCGATCGCTCAAGCCCAGTACTAGAGTCTGGTTTAGCTGATTATTTCGAGTCAGCGCTATGAGGGGTAAACAGGGGGCTGCATCCGCTTAGGTTGGGCAGGGCCAAAGATCGGGCTGGGGTCTAATCCCGCAATCTGCTGAAACTGTTCCGGTGTCAGGGTACTTACAATCGGGTGCTGCTCCCAGGTCTTGAGCTTTTGGTGCGCTTGCAGCAAAAACCGAAATCCTCTCACCAAAGGCACTGTTACCCAGTGATCTACCAATGTCTCCACTAAAGCCAGTTCAATTAGAGGAGTTGGGTAAACGCGTAGCAGATCTGCCAAGTAATCATCAAAATCATCGATTGGGTCGGTTGGCTCGACATCCAAGTGATAACTATTGACGATATGTTTAACTCGCTGTTGGCTGAGTTGTTCGGAAATATTCATCTAGACCTCAGCTAGACTTTAGCGCTGAAACTCTCTTTGGTCACTCTTAAAACCACATTCTCAAATTAATGCTTGGTTAAGGAGTAATTGCTAATTTCAAAAATTTTACCAAGCCCTGTTTGATTTATAGAAATCATTCTAATTGTTTTCAGATTAATTGAATGCAGTGACCCTGGCTCTTTAAAGATAGGAGCAAGCGATGATGCTCAGAGTAGGTAAGTGCCTGACCTAGATTGTACTCAGCTAAACAGTCCAAGTCGATGCTGCTTGATTGCCCCCTCATGGGATGATAGAGAAAATGTAAACTTCTCTGTGTCTACCCCTGAGCCTGCCCTAAAAAAACCAACTCGGCTCTTAAGTAAGCGTTAGATTCCCCTGTTGTTCAGCCATGAAAAAATTTGCTGCTTATACATCTTCTTTATTAGTCACGGGTAGTTTATTTCTGGGAGCTTGTAGCCCCAATTCCACGAATACAGCAGCCAACAATACCACCAACGTAACCACCTCAGGCTCAGGGGCTCCGATTCCCATTGGCATTGCTGTAGCCCAAACTGGCCCTGTTTCTTTGTTAGGGCAAGAGCAAGTCACAGGAGCCAAGATTGCTGAGAAGTATTTCAATGATCAAGGTGGCATCAACGGCACCCCAATCAAACTCGTGTTTCAAGACACAACCGGAGATGAAGCAGGGGCAATTAATGCCTTCCAAACCTTGATCACCCGAGACAAAGTAGTAGGCATTGTCGGACCCACGCTGTCGCAGCAAGCCTTTGGAGCCGATCCGGTGGCAGAGCGGGCCAAAGTTCCGGTTCTTGGCCCTTCTAATACTGCGAAAGGCGTGCCGCAAATTGGGGATTACATCGCTAGAGTCTCGGCCCCGATCTCGGTGGTGGCTCCGAATGCAGTCAAAGCGGTCTTAAAGTTGAACCCTCAAATCAAGAAGGTGGCGGTTTTCTACGCTCAAAACGATGCCTTCAGTAAATCGGAGACGGAGACGTTTCAACAGACCGTAAAAGACCAAAACCTGGATCTCGTAACGGTGCAAAAGTTCCAAACTACAGATACCGACTTTCAGACCCAGGTGACCAATGCTCTGAATCTCAAACCAGATTTGGTGATTATTTCTGGTTTGGCTGCGGATGGCGGTAACTTAGTACGGCAGTTGCGCGAGCTGGGTTACAAAGGCGTGATCGTTGGGGGGAATGGTCTCAACACCTCCAACCTTTTTTCCGTTTGCAAGGCTCTCTGTGATGGCATTGTGATTGCTCAAGCTTATAGCCCAGAGCATTCGGGTGAGGTGAATGCGGCGTTCCGCAAGGCTTATCAAGATCAGTACAAGAAGGAGCCGCCTCAGTTTAGTGCTCAAGCGTTTGCAGGGGTGCAGGTCTTTGTCGAAGCTCTAGAGAAAATGGGAGACCAGGCAAAAGCCAATCCAGGGGCGATCGCTGAATTGCGGACTGCTTTGAACCAGCAAGTTTTGACAGGTAAATATGAAACTCCGCTCGGTGAGATTGCCTTCACACCGGACGGAGAAGTGGTGCAGAAAGAGTTCTACGTCGCCCAGATCAAAATGGACGAGGATGGCAATAATGGCAAGTTTGTGTTTCTCAAGTAGGCTTAGCTAGCAGAGCAATCGATGAATTTTACTCTGTTCTTTCAGCAGTTCTTGAATGGCCTATCGATCGGCAGTGTTTATGCCATTTTTGCTCTGGGCTACACCCTAATCTTTTCGATCTTAGGCATCATCAACTTTGCCCACGGTGCTATTTTCACCCTCGGTGCTTACTTCACCTATAGCCTCATGGGTGGTGCCTTTGGCTTTAATGGTCTGCTGGCAAATGCATCGCTCCCAGTGCAACTCCCCTTTGCTTTGGCCTTGTTGTTGGGCAGTGGCTTGGCGGGTTTGGTGGGTGTCGCAGTTGAGCGGATTGCTTTTCAACCGCTCCGCCAACGACAGGCTGATCCACTCCTCACCGTGGTGTCTAGCTTGGGCGTGGCCGTGGTGATTGTGAACTTGATTCAGTATCTAGTTGGGGCAGAGATTTATACCTTCCCCAACAATACCTATGGCGATTTGCCAGCAGCCCTTAACTTTGGCACTGCCGCCCAACCGATCATGATTCGCACCGTACAGGTGATAATCTTTGCTGTTTCTGTGGTGATTTTGGGGATCTTGACTTTTTTGATTAACCGCACCAAGTTCGGCAAAGCCATGAAAGCTGTCGCAGAAGACCCCACCACGGCGAGTCTGTTGGGCATCAACCCCGATCGCTTTATCATCTTGACCTTTTTCGTCAGTAGTTTTTTAGGCGGTCTGGCAGGCACATTGGTTGGCTCTAGTGTCGGCATCGCAGGGCCTTACTTTGGCATTGGCTTTGGCCTCAAAGGATTGGCAGTGATTGTGCTGGGTGGATTAGGTAGCATCCCTGGGGCGGTGTTAGGGGGGTTGGTGATTGGCTTAGTAGAAGCGTTCGTGCCCTCTGATTACTCCGCTTATAAAGATGCTGCCGCTTTCGGCATTCTGTTTCTGATGCTGTTGGTGCGACCGCAAGGTCTGTTGGGGCGTACCTTTGTGCAAAAGGTTTAATCATGTCTAATCCTGGTTTTGACTTCTTTACGACCTACGGTTTCCTGATGGTCTCTATGCTGTTGGGGGCGATGTTGGGGCTGTCTCTCTATTTACCGCTGATGGCAGGACAGCTATCCCTTGCCAGTCCTGGGTTCTATGCCTTAGGCGGATACATCGCGGCAATTTTTTCTACCAAAGTGTTTCCCTCTACAGGTGCGACTTTTCCGATCCCGCTGTTGTTGCTAGAAATGGTGGTGGCAGGAGCGATGTCTGGAGTCCTGGGAGTTTTGGTCGGAGTGCCAGCTTTGCGGTTGCGAGGCATCTACCTGGCGATCGCCACCATTGCTTTTGTAGAGATTCTGCGTGTCCTCGCTCTCAACTTAGAAATCACAGGTGGTGCAGTGGGTATTTTCGGCATCCCACAGCCGTTTCAGACGCCGCTGGAATATCTCTGGATTGCGGTGCCTTTGCTGCTCCTGAGTATGTTTTTTGTCTACCGCTTGGAAAATATTCGGATTGGTCGCGCTCTGATTGCTATCCGCGAAGATGAACTGGCAGCCGACGCGATGGGGATTAACCCCACTTATTACAAAGTCTTGGCCTTTACATTAGGAGCCATTTTGGCAGGAGTGGTTGGAGCAGTGAGTGCTCACTTCCTTAACACTTGGAATGCTCGCCAGGGCACCTTTGATGCCAGTATTATCTATCTCACGTTTGTGTTGATTGGTGGCTCTAGAACCGTTGCTGGGCCTGTGTTGGGTGGCATGGTTTTCACCGCTCTACCAGAAGTGCTACGGGCGATCGCGGATACGCCGAATCTGCCGCTTTGGCTAGCTAGTTTTCTGCGGGATGGTCGCTTAATTATCTTCGGTTTGCTGATCGTCATCGGCACGATCTTTTTCCCGCAGGGTTTAGTCACTCCCGATCTGTTTAAGCGGCGCGATCGCACTAAAAAAATGGTGCCAACGGCGGTGCGAAAGTGATTTTGTGTAAGTGCTAGGGCGATCGCAGCCATGATCAATCTCTCTTCTCAGGCCAACCGTAAATGATTTACAGTGGCGTCTATGGCTAGTTTTTTCAATGTTGGCTCTGCACCAATGACCGAATCACCTGTCCTTGAAAGTAGCTCTACTGCTCCTCACCAGCCTCTCTTGGAAGCTAAAGCACTAACTCGTCGCTTTGGGGGGCTCTGTGCAGTGGATGCGGTTTCTTTTACCGTCCATCCGGGGGAGATCTTTGGCTTAATTGGGCCTAACGGTGCGGGAAAAACGACCCTATTCAACCTGATCACCGGACTCATTCCTCCCTCCAGCGGCCAACTGCTGTATCAAGGTGCAGATATCTCTCGGCAGCGACCGCATCGCATTGCAGCAAAGGGAATTGCTCGAACCTTCCAGAATATCCGCCTGTTTGCTGAGTTGTCAGCGCTAGAAAACGTGATGATCGCGCAACACATTCATACCAAAAGCGGCCTGTTTACGGGGGTCTTTGGCCTAGCTCCCGCTCCCCAAGAAGAACGGCAAAGTCAGGCAAAAGCCTTAGAACTGCTCAAACTGGTAGGATTGAGCGATCGCGCCACTGAAAAAGCTTGTAACTTCCCCTATGGAGACCAACGCCGCCTCGAAATTGCCCGGGCCTTGGCCCTAGAACCCCAAGTCCTCCTGCTCGATGAACCTGCGGCAGGGATGAACCACAACGAAAAACAACAATTGAGTGAATTCATCCGAGACATTCGCGCCCAATTTAACTTAACAGTGCTGCTAATCGAGCATCATGTGCCTCTGGTGATGGGATTGTGCGATCGCATTGCGGTGCTGAACTTTGGCAAACTGATTGCGCTCGGTCAGCCCGCCGCAGTGAAGTCTGACCCAGCCGTGATTGAAGCTTATCTAGGAGTCGAAGCATGAGCACAGCCCATGAGCCAACCCATGAGCCAGTGAAGGAGCTACTGGAACCTCAAGCCAGCAAGACTTCCACAGCCCTACCGCTCCTAGAAATACGCGGTTTGAGCGTCAACTATGGCGGTATTCAAGCTTTGCAAGAAGTCAATCTGGTTGTGAACCTCGGCGAAGTGGTGACGCTGATTGGCGCTAACGGGGCTGGCAAAACTACCACACTCCGCACCATCTCTCGCATCTTGAATCCTCACCACGGCCAAATTGTCTATGCTGGACGCGACATTACCCGCCGCAAAGCTCATGAAGTCGTGGCTTTGGGAATGGCCCACTGTCCCGAAGGTCGCCGAGTTTTAGCCAAGCAAACCGTCCTCGACAATTTAGAGCTGGGGGCTTATGTGCGCTCCAATATGGCCCAAGTCAAGCAAGACATAGAGCAGCAGTTTCAACTCTTTCCGCGCTTGGCCGAACGGCGGCATCAATTGGCAGGCACTCTCAGCGGAGGTGAGCAACAAATGCTGGCGATCGCTCGGGCTTTGATGAGTCGCCCCAAGTTGTTGCTATTAGACGAGCCGAGTTTAGGCTTAGCCCCGGCGATCGTGCGGGAAATTTTCACCATCATCGAGAATCTACGCACTACCGGAGTTACGATTCTGCTGGTGGAGCAAAACGCCCACCTCGCCCTCCAAGCTGCCGATCGCGGTTATGTATTAGAAGCAGGCCAAATCACCCTGACTGGACCCGCTAAAGACCTATTGCAAGACGATCGAGTCAAGCAAGCTTACTTGGGTTAATTCGATGGCTGTTGCTTCTCTGCCCTCTGGTTCCATGTCTCAATTTCCATGTCTCAATACGTCTCATGCGATCGCTAGACTTCTCTGTGTTGAATCGTCCCACTACATTCCTACCTCAGTTCATCCTGTCCCTAGCCTCGCTACTCCTTGCCTGCAATCTCGTTCCTGTTGCGGCTGAGGCTCGTAGTCAGCTCTACAAACCACCTTTCTTACAGTTTGGTCGCTCAATCTCCGAGCAGCTCTCTAACCGGGATATTCCTACAGGGCAAGGCGGTTTTGCCAGGGATTACGTTGTCACCTGCAATGCTGGAGACCAGATTACAATCACCGTGACTTCAACAGCCTTTGACCCAATGGTGGCTGTGATTGCCCCAGATGGCTCCACGATCGCTGAGAATGATGACGGCGAAGATGGCACGACTAACGCTGCCCTTACCCTGACGATTCCGCAGAGCGATCGCTATACAATCCGAGTGCAAAACTTTGGGCAAACCACGGGCGGTTCCTTTCAGCTCCAAGTGACTCGCTTAGCCGCTCCTTAAACCCCTAAGAAAGCTCAGACAAAATTTTTTTGCTTTACCTCTTGCCAGAGTTAGATAGATTTGTTAATTTAATAAAGCGCCGAAAACGCAGCACCCCTCGCCGGGATAGCTCAGTTGGTAGAGCAGAGGACTGAAAATCCTCGTGTCACCGGTTCAAGTCCGGTTCCTGGCATTTATGTACATTAATAGTTTATCTGTCATCGTTAACACAATGTTGTCGTTATAACGAGTTCTCTGTCGGTTTTATCAGATTGATGTCGTCAGAGGAAGCGAGACCACTTTTAACAAATTCTTGTCGTTGACTTTATCTTCTCCTAAGTGGCGTTAGTGTCAGCCTGTTCTGTTTCAACTAACGCCTTCAATCCGATGGTGATAGTGCGATCACCTTCGATGACAGCGTTGAGGGGTCCAGCAATCATCACCCGACTCACCGTGAAGTTGTTGAGCCTGGGCGACTGAAAGCTGGCTACAGTGCAGACATTTCACCTGGGTAGGGCGTGGCATCCTTCTGGGTGCTGAAATCCAGATTTGTAGCGTTAGTTATAGTGTAGTTCAGACAATTGACAAAATAGTTCAAATGTATTAATCTCTTGCTCATCTTTATTAAAGCCGGAGCAAAGTCATGGATGAGTCTTTGCTAAAAGTTTGGTTTGCACCTGAAACTGTCTACCAACAGATTCAAACTTACTTTCCGCTAGGGCAGAGGAAGATCCGCATCGCGTCTGGATATTTCACGATCGAAGGATGGAATCTAATCCGAAATCTGACAACGGATATTCAAATAGATTTACTGGTTGGGATTAATGATAAAAACAAGAGAAGTGACATGAGAGATGCACAAAGGGTAATTGTTGATGAAATAATGCAAGACTTGAGAACAGGAATATTGAAATCCTTGCCGCAAGGAACAGATTTGAATCGTCGTCAAACAGTAAGAGCATTAGTTGATCGAATTCGAGCACGACGATTTCGGATTGTTGATGCCCGTGCTAAAAGACATCATGCCAAGATTTACTTAGTTGATTGTAGGACTGCAATTGTAACGTCGGCGAACCTAACGCTTAACGGTTTAACCCGGCAGATTGAAGCAGGGTCATCTATCGTTGAAGAAAGTAACGTTACACAATTAGTAGAGGAATTTGATAGGTATTTTTCTGAGGCAACCGATTTAACCCAAGAATTACTTGATGCTTTGGAACGCTGGTTAAGGCTTGCTTCACCTTGGGACGTATATCTTAAAACTCTGCTTGCTCTTGAAGCCATTGATTTTGATAAGGATTATACTCCACCTACAGCTTATCAACGAGACATGATAGCTGAATCCTTGAGCAAGATTAGAGAGTATGGTGGTGCCATGTTAGTAGCATCAACTGGTCTTGGTAAAACAATTGTCGCCACTCATGTTGCGCTTCAGATGCACAGAAAAGGTGAAATCAAAAATATTCTGATCATTGTTCCCAAATTAGTTAAGCATCAATGGAAATATGAATTTCGCAGCGCAGGGCTTCATTCTGAGTACATTGGTTATCATACCTTGGACAAGGAAGACCCAAAGTATGATCGAGAACTTGATGATTTTTTTGAAATTCAAGACCAGATCAACAATAAATGGCTAATTATTATTGATGAATGCCATGTTTTTAGAAATAGTCATGATGATGAAGATGATTCAGAAGGGTTTGGGCGATTTGCCTTTAGGAGATTGGTACCTCGAATTAGAGTAAGTGATTGCAAAGTACTATTGTTGACTGGATCACCTTACTCTACAAACATTCAAAATCTTAATGACCAACTCTGTCTCTTACCCCACAGGGCAGAAATTGAAACACCAAGGAAGAAGAATAGAGCTTTTGCTTGGCAGGTTACAGATATTGATGAATTTGTGAATCTAGAGGTAGTGTCCCAATTAACGACTCCTTATGTTGCTAAAGAGTATGGACAGCGCACTAAAACTGCAATATCTATAGACTTTGGTCAAGACACGCGCTACATTCCGAACGTTATTTTGTCCTGTATTAACTTTCCCTTATTCTAAATACAGAAATTATTCAAGCATTTGAAACTGGTTGCTTTACTGTTCAAACCCCTTTACTTCGGAGAAACGCAGAGAGGTTGGCAGAAATAGGCTGGACTAGCTCTCCTTGGGCGCTGTGTGGTCCTCTTCAAAAGGTAATTGATACACCTGGGAATTCAAAGAACTCATATAAATTTGAGTTTGAGATGCCTCAAGCCCAGCGAAGAGAGAAATTGTCACCTATTCTTGAGCAAGTTAAAGGAATGAGGTTCACCGATGATCCAAAATTATTATCCTTATGTACTCTTCTAAAAAAGCTTCGTCCTAGTCGCACTAAGGTTATTATCTTTTGCGAACGTCACGCGACAGTTGCCTATTTAGTGGAAGCGATCGCTGAACTGTTTCCTAAGCTCAGGGTCTTTGGCACAATCGAGAAGATAGGTGAGCAGTATGTGCCTAAAAAGCAGCCAAAAGTCTTACAAGCAATTCGTATATTTGCTCCTGTTGCAAATAAGGTTAAAGAACCATCCAATGAAACATATGACATTTTTATTTCAACTGATGCTCACGGAATTGGAGTTAATCTTCAAGATGCCCCGATTGTTATCAACTACGACTTAGCTTATACACCTATTGATCCCATCCAGCGAGCAGGTCGAGTCTTGAGACCCTGGATTAAACCGCGCACTGTGACCGTATATACTTTTGTTCCAATTCTGCCAGAAAAACTCTTGCACATCTTAAGTGGTTCAAAGCGAATCAAGATTTTGATGAGTCGGCATGAACAGTCACAGAGAATCCTTGAACTCCCTATTCTTTCAATTGACGAAAAAGAAGAGGTGATTAATTTATATAAAAGCTCATCCGGGGTAAAGATTCGATCAGGCAAGCTTGATTTGGAGGCGTTATTGGATGAAAAGGTTTCCCCCTATTATCAGCACACATCTAAACTGCACGAACATCGCAATCGCGCTCGTAAAATTCCTGATGATATCGTTAGTGCTAAAACCTATTCAGGAAAGACAGTTCTAATCTATGTACTTCTGAAGTACAACAATGAGTTTTACTGGGCTATCTATGAACCACAAACAAAATTTTTACATAAGATATCCCGCAATCAATTACTTGCTTGGCTACAATGCGAACCAAACAGCGATTCTGCGATCGTTAGTGACAATAAGATCATTGATATAGACAGCATCGAACGCTTTAGCAACTTATGTGTGAGAGCTTGGTGCAATCAGCAAAAGTTTAACTTAGATGACGTTTTCAAAGTATGCACAGCTTATCTGATGCCAGAAAAAATGCACGCTGAACTTGAGACTTGGCTAAAACTGAACAAATTGTATTCTACTTAGCGATGGATTTTGCTATCTGTTTTGGTTAGATCAAGTATCACAATTCCTATCCTTCCATTTTGCCTATCAGCCATAGATTGAAAGATCAAGCTCTGCTAATTTTTCTAGCTTGTGCCAGTCCTATACCGATCAATTGCTACTTAAAGAAACTTAGTTAAATCAAACTCTTTTGTCTCTGGTTGCTCCTTAGCAAGATTGAGCATCAATAAAATTTGTTCTGAGTAATCTACAACGCCATTTAATTCTGATTGTAGAATCTCCAGACCACCATTCACATATTCTTGAAAGATTTGCACCCTTGCCAGGTCGCACTCATCAGTATTGGTGAGAACTTTTGGGTCTTGAGTTTCAATAATGGCGATTAAATGAATGATTGAACCGTTTTTGAATTGCTCTTGCAGAACTGCGTCAGGATCTTTTCGGGAGAATTTACCCAACGGCGATCGCCTGTTTCGCTTAAATCCTAGCGCTGCCGCAAACGTGAGTACATCCGCATAAGTCTGAAACGGGCCTGTGGTATCGTCTGACGCTCTCAGCGCTTTCACCAGTTCTGCCTTGTCTTCAGAAATTTGAACTCTAGCTAAAGCCACCGTCCTCTCCCAGCAACAAATCACTCAACTAAATGTCTGCAACAACCAGCGATTGATCTCGCCATCATCTGCCGTTTGGCTGCGCTGTAATGCTTCCTCAACCACTGCGATCGCCAACCCAGGTAAAACCTGTGATGCTTGAATTTGCTTACTCCCGCCATCTGCAACTGCAAACGCGATCGCCTCTCCAGCCTTCACATCTACCACCCAATATTCCTGCACACCCAACCGCTCATAGAGCAATCGCTTGCGGCCCAAATCATCATTGAGCGTGGTTGAGGCAACTTCTACAACTAAGGCAGGCGCACCAAACTGATCCACATCAACGGGTTCAGAACTTTTCGGCGGAATTTGGAAATCAGCACCGATGTAGAATGCTATATCGGGTTGACATTCTCTCACCCCAGTTTTGCGGAAGCTACCATTGGTAAAACCGACAATCCGAATATTTTTGAGCGTTCCGTAGAGGCTAACGACTTGGGAAAGTAAGGTATTATCCCGACCATGTCCAGAGCCAACAGGCATCGTTTCAACCCTCATGAAACCATTGTCAAAATAGAATCTGGCTTTCTCGGACTCTGGGCTGTCTGCTAGCGCCAAGAATTCTTCCCAACTCGCTTTTACCCAAGCATCTGTAATCAAATTTTTGGGGGTGGGTGATGTGCTAACCACTGTGATTGACCTCCAAAATCTCAGTGTATTCAAACTCATTGGGGCTTTGTCTGACCAGTGGGTAAGTTTCACTACCCAAGCGGATCGCATCTAGCTCACAGTCTGGCTTGGGTGAGTTGTAGACCAGAACATACTCCCGACCAATGCGGGGCTGCATCTCGTCAGCCACTTCTCCTCGCCACTGAGTTTTTGTCACCAAGACCACCAGTTGATTCGCGAGTTCTGGAATCAGTTTGGCGACTTGGCGGCGGTAAATCTCATCCAAGCTGCCGAACGGTGAATCCATTACTAGTGGAAAGGTGCTGCTGTCTGGCCCCATCACCAAACCAGACTTACTCCACTGCCGTACCCGATCGATAATGCTGCCAATAAACGACAAGCTGAGGATTTGGTTTTCTCCGGTAGAAGCCGCGACAGGCACCTCTTGACCCGCAATCGTTTCTACTAGGTTGAGTTCGTATTTATCGCTGAGCCGAGGCACCTGCGCCTTAAAAGATATCTGGCCAAAAATCTCTTCTAGCCGTTGCTGGAGCTGTTGGCGAAAGAGTGTGTCTTGGTTCAGCTTCACTTGCATTAGGCGATCGCTCGCATCTTGGGTGGTGGTGATGCGGCGTTGGGCGAGTTTTTGCTTGCCCTCATTCAGCTTCCGCTCCTTGATTTGTTTGGCAAGGCGATCGACTTCGGTTTTGCGGTCTTTAATCTGTTGTTGGGTCGTGCCCTTTTCCACATTCAGGCTTTCAGTCCGTCGCTCTGTCTTATCTAGCTGGCCTTGCAGCTGTCGGATGTCCTCACTGGGATTCTTGCTGAGCTGTTCCCGAATTTCCTCTAGTTGCTCCTCAATATTGGAGAGCGCTATCTTCAATTTGTTGATGTTGGCCTGCTCGTGATCCGTTTCCTCCCAGAATCGGACGGCCTGCTTGTCAATTTCATCCGCCTGCGCCTCAATTCGGTAGACTGCCGCTTCCACATCAGCTAATCCGGCGCGGTCTAACCAAGTCTTCACCTCGGCACAGGCAGCAGTTCCTGCATGGAGTTCAGTACCGCAGATACAGCGCTGACGGTCTAGCAAGTCCTGCACAAATTTTTGCTTGATGTCTGCCGGAAGTTCGCCTCGGCCTTCTCGTTCCTTCACCAACGATCGCAACTGGGCGGTTACGTCGGAGAGAAACACGGTGTAGCCTTGAGTCGAAAGCGATCGCTTCAGTTGGGCTTTGCTTTGTTGCAGGCGATCGCGAATTTCCTGCTGTTGAGCGGCTAAAGTATCTCGCTGGCGTTGGAGTTGGGCGACCTCACTCAGTTCTCGCAAGCGTTGGCTGTATTCCTGCTTCAGTTGCGCCTGGTAAATTAACTCCTGCTCAATCTCCGCTTGCCGAGTTTCTAGCTGCTCAATTTCTTGTGATCTTTGCCGCTTTTGCCCTAGCAAGCTTTTTGTTTCTGCATCGCCAATACTCTCCAGTTCTTGCTCCAGAGTTTTTCGGGCATTATTCAGGTGCTTAATAGCGCGATCGAGGACTTCTACGCCTAACAGCTTTTTCGTAGCCTCAGCAATTTCAGCTCGGTTGTTGGAGCGGACAATTTGCTCAATCCGCTCGCCATCAAAGAAGAAATATTGGTGCAGGCTCTTTGGCAAGATGCGGCTAATTACATCCTCTGGTTGTTGCGATGCAGGCAGTGACGACCAACGCCCGTCATCTCCAGCCACCAATAAGAACAGCTCACTTTTGCTGGTTTCCACTCCAGCTTTGCGCTTGTCAGCATTAATTTGCCGCTTAACTCGATAGCGTTTCCCATCATGCTCAAAGGCAATTTCTACCCAGCATTCCACGCGATCGCCCGATTTGGCCTCTGCGATCGCCCGCTGATTCACCAACTGCTCTGGTGAGGCAAAGGCGGCGGTAAATCGTTCAAACAGCACCCAGGTAAAAGCATTGAGCAATCCTGTTTTTCCAGAGCCATTGTTGCCATGAATCATCGTGACGTTGCGATCGTCTGCCCTAGCCAGCAAAATTTCTGGAGTCTGTCCATAAAACTGGCGAAAGTTGCAGAGTCTCAGCGCCGTCAGCTTCATTGCACCGCTTCCTTGATGATTTTTACAATATCTTCGTTGACATGACCGCGATCGTTTTTATCGAGTCTGTCTTTTTCCAGTTCTAGAACTTTTTGAATGATTTGCTGAACTTCTTTAGGAGCAGTGGTGATGGGCTTCTGAACTTCATTCATGCTGAAGGCTGGGGACATGGGTGAGCGATCGCGGGAACTGGTAAGGGCAGATCCCACTAATCAACCCTTTTTATTAAGTCATTGTAATGCGAATACCTGAGCGTCATTACGGTGGCTACCTTAACCTCCTGCATGAATCGTTAAAATGCCGCAAGCTAAAGCTTGGGGCTACTGGAACCAAGCCTGCCTACGCAGGCTAAAATCACCTTTTCAACAATGAGACCGCGAAGGCGGTCTTTGTTCTTGTAGCCGCGACTTCAGTCGTCAGGCATTCGTGTTGGTAGGGGGTAAGACTAAACATCTAATAGCCCGTATTGACTTTGCAGTGCTAACAACTTCACTCTGGCCTCTGCGGCATTGTCGGCTAGGTCGGCAAATTCTAAAAACCGCTTCAATTCCTTCCGTAACAGATTACGCTCTACCTCAAACGTGTTTCGCCCCAAGTCAGGTGGTAATACAATCATGTCGAATAACGTGGCGCGTTGCTTGTTCGGATGGGGTCGCAGTACTCGGCCTCGGCGCTGAATAAATTGTCGAGGATTGCTGCTACTTGCCAGCATGACAGCAGTTTCTATGGCGGGAATGTCCACCCCCTCATCTAGGCAGCGAATCGCCACCAAGCCTTGTAACTCTCCCAATTCAAACTGTTGCCGTAGATCTTCGCGCTTGTCGAGGGAAGTTTCAGCAGTGTAAGTAGTGACCCGATAGCCTAATTCTGAGCCAAGAAGTTTGACCACGGCGTTGAGTTGGCGATTGCTATCAGCCGTCCGCTCATCTTCCACCGAACCATCCCCGCAGTAAAACAGGGTATGACTGGTCTGGAGACGAGATGACATCAGCGATCGCAAAGCTACTAATTTATTCGCGGCATTGCCAATCAGTTTGGCCCGTTGCATGGATAACGCCGCTACCGCAGCATCCGTTTCGTCATCTTCTAAGGACAAGACTCTGGCAATTTTGGCAGTCAACTCGGCATAGCGCTTAGTTTCTACATCTGTGAGTTCAATCAAAATTGGATGGTAGTAGTACCGCACCAAGGCTCCTACCCGCATCGCATCGGCTAAGGTAAACTCTGGCTCCAAAACAGGACCAAAATAGTTCAGCAGCGATCGCGTGCCTTCGTCATCGAAATAACGCTCTGGGGTGGCGGATAGAGCCAGCCGTAGCCCAATGTTTCGTGGCAAGCGCTTTTCTAGCTGAGGAGATCCTAGATTATGGGCTTCGTCTCCGATAATCAGGGTCTTGTCAGGAAAGTAGAGCAACTGAGATTGAAAACTCTGACTAATCAGGGTGGCATTCGTGGTAATCACTGTCAGAAACGGTTGATGGCTAGAACGGACATTATAAAGTTGGGTGGATAATTGTCCCTGCCAGCTCCGAACATTTTCAAACGCCAAAATAGGGTCAAGGCCAAACTTCTGGGCTTCTCTGGCCCATTGAGTCACTAGATGACGGTAGGGACAAACAATCAGTAATCCTTGGAGTCCAATCTTCTGGAAAAGTGCGGCTGCGATCGCTAGTGCGGTAATGGTTTTGCCGCTGCCAGTTGCCATCTTCAGCGTGCCTCGTCCCTGATTGGCAAACCAGTTATCAATGGCTTGTTGTTGATAGGGGCGTAATGTGAGCCAGGGAGGGAGACTTGGAACTGAGGTAGGAGATAGGAGTAAGGAGTGAGGAGTCAGGAGCCAGGATTCAGAAGTTGGATTGTCCTCTCGTTTTTGTCGCTTAGCTCCCAACGGTTCATATTTTCCTTTTGGCTCTTGGCTTCTATTGGGCGAGATCCCTTGTGCCTCTACCTTTCGCCGCTTATCTCTGATCTCCCTGCACTTCCCATCCCTCCCTGCTGACTCCTGACTTCTGGCTCCTGTCTCCTTTTCTAACCCCTCCCTGGGAAATTGCTTAGGACAGTGCTTCAACAGCCCTCGTTTGGCTGCTGCTGGGAAATCAATCACATCCAACTCTGGCGTTTGGTTCTGCCAAAGCTGCTCAAAGTTTTCTAGCTTCTCGGTAATTCGTTCCTCATCTCCCGATCGCCAAGAGTGAAATACATCGAGGCACTCAAAGTTTCGCTGGTAGGCGCTTTCACTTTCGTTGGCGGAACCGCTGAAGGCTACCACGTATCCTGCTGTATCCCTAAAGATACCCAGCTTTTCGTGATAAACCCCTTGATTGCGTAGATCTCGATAAACAGCCAATTTAATCTCTAAAATCTCTTGGCTGAGGAGCCAAGCTAGGCAGGCGAGCCGATCTTGAGCAATCTGATCAAATTCCTGCTCTAGCTCACGATTCACCACCTCAACAATCACTTCTTCTCGTTGCTTCAAGCCCTGGGCGATCGCTGCGACATCTTCAACTGACAACTGAGGCGAAGCAATTAGCCGCATTTTGCCGCTAGAGCTGATAAAAGCCGTCAATCCTTGAGCCGCTAAAGTTAAAGAAGTGCTGGAGAAAAAGCCCACCGCGCGATCGTAAGTAATCGCCTGCTGGAGACAAGGGATGTAGAAATCTTGCAGCAAATTATGGCGATCGCTACGATATTGATGGTGGAGTTTTAGATCTTTTAGACTCACTAGGGCTAACTCAATAAGGCCGCTTTTTCAGCGTAATCGCTTTTCGAGTGAGTCCGGTTTCATCAGGCTGTGGTGTTAGTAGCAATGGGCGCGATCGCAACAACTTGATCACACCGCGATCGGATCTTTAACCAATTGTCCAAGCTGATCTAGAGGCGATCGCACCTGAAACCCCAGTGACACCGGAGCCCACCGTCCGATCGTCCTCTTGATCTGGAATCTTGCTTCTACTTAACTGGCTGCTGGATCTCCTTTTGCACTTCGTCAGACAAGCCAGATTCCTGCACACAAATCGCATAAATTTGCACAGTATCTAGTTGCGGAACTAAGCCTTTCGCTTGTTCTATAGTCAAGCCAGGGGGTTTACAGAACTTATCTGCTACTTGGCGATATTGTTCGGTGCTGCCAAACAAGTTATTGAATTTGCCTGTGCTTTGTAGAATAGGTAGCGATCGCTGCATCACCCGATCGACTAACAAAGTTACCGACTTCTGAGAGTTTGGGGGTACCAGACCGCTGGTAGTAATGGCGTTTGTCAGCGCTTCTTGCAGAGACGCTTTGCCATCTGCCGTTGCCAAATAGCTAGTCACCATATCCATTTGCGCCCCCGGATAAGAATTGAGCGCCGCCCGAACTCCCACCAAGAAACTCGCTGAAAGAAAATCGGACACAGTGCTGACGTAATCATTAAATCGAACTGCCGAGTTCCGGGCTCCATCGGCGCAGATGACCGAGCCATCTTGGTCAGCCCCCGCACTCAAATTGACGCTCCCTTGCTGACTACAAGCATTGAGCACCTGCTGAATTTTGGGGGAGAACATTTTGTTGAGTTTCTGAGCGGCGGGAGAATCCGCTAGAGAGGCAGGAGTCGCTGCGGTGGCAGTACCCGCGAAACTCAGCGATACCATCGTCCCCAGTGTGGCGATCGCCATCCCTCCCCAAGCCACCCTGCCCCAACGAGCCAGAGTCGAGAGTCTTGTAGCGAACGAGTCACGATGAGCTTGCGATTGCAGTGGGAAGCAGGAAGTCATAAAAACCTCATCAATGAGGGTGGACAATCTAGTGGCGCTCTAAAGCAATCTAACCAACACAAAGCACTTGGCGCATCTTCCGCATGTTAGTTGGCAAATCTAACTGGATGGCTTGTTGCACAAACACAGAGGGCACCGGAATCGCGGGGGTTGCTTGCACTGAATAGGATAGGAGAGTTCCGCTCAAATAATCTTGCAAGGTCAGATCAGCCGCAAAATCGGTGAAACTTCCTTGCTCCTGACGAAACTGAATTTTTTGGTGGACAGTCTCTACAACCCCTAGATAAACTTCAACTTGAGCGGTAAAAAAGAGAAACGCTTTACTCGCCACTTGGTAGAGCCGTTTTCTGCCCGAATTGACACCATCGCCTCGGTGTAGCACCTCACTGCGAACCAAATCGGGGAAGTATTGTACCCAGCGTGGATAGTCGGTTAGCTGCTGCCAAGCTAGCGATCGCGACAAGGGTAGATACATTGAAGCCGTAACCGCCCCACCCCATGCAGAATGGGCTCTGGTACTCAGCAAAATCTCACCTCGTACTAGAGCTTCCTGGTCACGCCAGTTGCGGTTCGAGGTAGATGCTAGACAATTGCCGTCAAATGAATCAACAGTCATGTAGGCTCAGGATCGTCTGATATTCCCACCTTACCGAGATCCCCAGAGAAAGAAACGAGTTCTGGATAAAGATTCAGCAAAATTTTGTAAGAATCTGTAAACTAACTCTACGCTAGGCAACTATTCATTTGACTCAAATACCTAAAACTTGAACCCTTACCAACTCAACTGCTGTGGGCAGGCTCAGGCTTCTCATGTCAAAATGAAGCCAAAACGAAGCGATCGCTTGCAAAGTTGAGGCAACTATTCCCGTGAATAATTTTTCTCGGTACTTTTCTCACCCCACCACCAAGATTTTTCTCATTTGTTTGGGGATCACTGGGGTTGTTTGGATTTTGAGGGGATTTGGCCTGTTGTCTTTTCTTTCTAGCGCCATTATCTGGTTTTTGCTATTTTTGACCATCGGGACTGGAATTGTCGCTGGGCTGCAACGAGCGCGCTAATTGAGTCGCTTGAAGGGTTTTCTGCTGGTGTTGCTGCATGGCCGCGCCAACGGTGACATTTAACTGGTTGCCAATTAGCAAGACTAACGAGCTTAAGTAGAGCCACAGCAACAAGACAATGACTGCGCCAATTGCTCCATAGGCTCGGTTGAAGTCGCCAAACTGGGACACATAAAACCGAAATAAGCTGGAGAGCATGGCCCAAGATACTGCCGCCATTACTGCTCCAGGCATAATCGGCGTTCCCAGTTTCCATTTGCTCGGCCCATAGCGATAAATAAAGGCAAATGCCGCAGAGACAATGCCTAGCGCTGACGGCCAACTGAGTAACCGCCAAGTAGACAACAGCCCTGATCCTAAAAAGCCACTTTGACTCGCGACATGTTTGATAATTAAGTCACTAATAAACATCAAGAAAGACGCCACTAGTAACAGTAAAATTGTGCCGATCGTGAGCGCTAAGGAAACTAATTTAGCTTTCCAAAACGGGCGGGTTTGCTCTGGGGGAATTTGCTGGATATGATCAAAGGCGGTCATTGCCGCACTCAGCGCACCTGAAGAAGCCCAAATCGCCGCAATGAAACTGAGAGAAAATAAACTGCGGTTGCGGGTTTGGCTAATACCCTTCACAAAGTTTTCAATTAAAGCTTGCACCTCTTCAGGGGCGACTTGACTGAGCTGAGAAGCTAGGGTTTGCAGCGTCCCTTGCAGAGATTCAAACAATCCGATCGCGGTCAGTAGAGCTAGAATCGCTGGAAACATTCCCAGCATGGCACTGTAGGCCATTTCTGCCGAGAGACCTGGTAACCGCTGCTTGCCAGCAGAATCAATCACTTGTTTAATCGTTGTCCAGTTTAGGTGTTGAAAAAAGCGAATAAAACGAGCTGATAGCATGGGCCTGCCTGGGCAACAGTGCTTTGTGAAATACTTTGACAGATTCGGTGTCGAAATGCCAATGAGAAATTGAGTTTCTGGTAATCAGGTTTTTGTTAATCCTTAATTTGCAAAACCCTTATTTGTAGACCAAGTGGCGATCGCGTCCCGCCATCTGCCTGATATAGAGCTTTGTCAGCCGCAGCAATCAAAAAAGTGGGAGCCATATCAGACTGCGGTACCAAACATGCTGCTTCTGTATTAGGTAACAGGATGGCAAACTCCTCACCCCCATAACGAGCCGCTAGATCGGCAGGCCGCTTGGCAGTTTGACGCAACACATCAGCTTGAGCGTAATGCGATCCCTCAAAGAGCGTGACTAGATGACTGCGCAATATTAATAGTCAAGCAAATTCAAGGTTTCTATCCCTAAAGTTTTAGCTCATGTCGGGGTGAATTGGACAACGCGATCGCCCTTTTAGGCTCGCCCCAGATTCCAGTAGCTCAGAAATCGAAATAGAGGCATTACTGAAATTGATACTAATGGCAGTCAGCAGCTCAGTAAATCCACCAAATCCTGCTTCTGGGTGAATCTGCTGGAGGAAGTTACAAAGTGGTAGCTAAATTTACGATAGATACCACAGGGAATACATAGCTACCAGCTTCGTTGAGGAATCATTGATGGCATACATTTCGGATACCAACAGTAAGAACTATTTAGTTAATGAGCATAGCGTTCTAGGCAGCGACTCCAGTCATGATGCCAGGTATGTTTCTCTAGATTCCTAGCCTCCCTTTCTACTCTCTCTACAAACATTTTCCAAGCAATCTACATTTTGCATTCAGATGGCATCTGGCCTCTATGCTCCAAAGATACCAGAGCCAAAGTGAGGCTTCTTACTGCGCGATCGCAGGCAGTTGGAATTGCTTTGCCGACAAGATTCAACACTCACAAATTTCAAGGACATCTAACATGGCTTACATTCCTGGCAACGAGCAGAACAACTATTTGGATGATTTCGGAAATAAGGATTCTTTTGATATTTTGGATGGCCAAGGCGGAGATGATGAAATATATGGAGCTGGTGACAACCTTCTTCTCGGCGGTACAGGTAGCGATTTTCTATATGCCTACGAAGGTTTTAATATCGTGAATGGAGGTGAGGGAAATGACACTATAGAAGCTTCTGACGGCGGTGGTTTCCTGTTTGGTGGCGCAGGTAATGACTCTATTGTGTCTTATAATTTAGGGCCATCAGATGGGAGCACCTTTGTCTTCAATGGTGGAAATGGAGATGATTTCCTATATGGTGGCGGTGGCACAGGTAATAATATTTTCATTGTTGATAGCCTTGGTGATTCTATTCGATCGGAAGACTTTGGTGGTGATATTCCAGTCAGTGTAGATTCTGTGCGATCGAGTGTCTCTTGGACTTTGGGTCCTAACTTAGAAAACTTGACTCTCACAGGTCATCAAAACACGAATGGCACAGGGAATGCCCTCGATAACATCATCATTGGCAATCGCGGCAGCAATATCCTCTCTGGAGGAGCAGGGAATGACACCCTCATTGCTGAGTCTACCTCTGAAGGTATTCTCACCCTCGCTCAGCAAGCTCGTTTCACTGGAGCACCTGATGGAGACATCCTCACTCAGCTGTTTGATGAATCTTTTTATCTAGAGCAGAACTCAGATGTGTCAGCGGCTGTAGCTCTGGGCGTATTTCGCAATGGCTTTGACCATTTTACTCAACACGGTCTCTATGAGGGCCGTAATCCCAGCGAACTCTACGATGAAGCCCTCTATTTAGCGGAGAACCCAGATGTCGCTGCTGCGGTTGATCAGGGTGTCTTTAGCAGTGGTCTCGTTCACTTTGTAAACCACGGTCTGTATGAAGGTCGAGTCGCTAGTCACTCCTTTGATGAAGTAGTTTATCTGGGCGAGAACCCAGATGTGGCTGTGGCTGTGGCTCAGGGCGTCCTTGGCAGCGGCTTGCAACATTTCCTGAGTCATGGACAATTTGAAGGCCGTAGTGATGACTTGCTGTTCAACGAGAGATACTACCTTTCTACCAACTCGGATGTCGCGGCAGCAGTAGCTCAAGGAGTCTTTGCCAGCGGATTTAATCACTTCACTCAGCACGGTCACCAAGAGGGCCGCAACCCTAGCACTTTCTATAGTGAAAGCTACTATCTCGGAAGCAACTCAGATGTCGCAGCAGCAGTGACTCAGGGAGTTTTCACCAGTGGGTTTGCTCACTACATGCAGTATGGCAAATCAGAAGGTAGAGTAGGCGCACTTGGTGGCGCAGACCAACTCTTAGGTGGTGATGGTGATGACTTGTTATTCGGTGGCAGTAGAGGCAGCACCATGACGGGAGGAGCAGGCCGAGACCAGTTCTGGATTAACGAGTCCGTCATTCCTGGCACGCCTCATGTGATTACAGATTTCCAGATTGGCACCGACTCGATTGTGACTTCTGGTAGCAGCATTAGTGTAGCAATTCCTCAAGGGGCAGATATTCTGTTCCAGACTAGTTCTGCTCAAACTGTCGCCATTGTGAAAAACGTAGACCTCGCTCAATTTAGTTCTAAGCTCCAGAGTTGGGTGATGTCTGCCTAACCAGATAATGATATTTAGGCAATAAAACTTCCACAAGCGATCGCTCTTGTTTCCAATTGCTAAGGCGATCGCTTGTGACCGTCCAAGTTCGATACCATAAATGGTAGGCCAAAATCCAATCAGGAGAAGGCTATGGCATATACCATCCGTCGCATCGACTACTTCTATACCAGCGTTGCTGACCAACCTGGAGAAGCTTATAAATTGCTCGCAATTCTAGCCAGTTTGGGCATCAATCTCCTCGCCTTTAATGCTCTGCCCATCGGACCCACGCACACTCAACTGACGATTTTTCCAGAGGATACAGGCAAGTTGGTGAGTGAGGCGCAAAAGGCTGGTCTAGTTATAGATGGACCGCATCCAGCCCTATTTGTTCAGGGAGATGACAAGCTGGGTGCCTTTGCTGAAGTGCATATGCAGCTCTACGAAGCCAACGTCAATGTCTACGCTTCTAGTGGCATAGCAAACAGTGGCAGCAGCTTTGGCTATGTCATCTACGTCCGACCAGAGGACTATAGTAAGGCAGTAGCAGCGCTAGGCCTATAACTTGAGCCGCGATCGCTGTTTCTCAGGGAGCTTCATTTTGGTAATCCTGCTTTGTTTAGTTCATCTTGTAATGCTGGCAATCTGACATATTCCGAGCGGATCTTTCTGAGATACACTTGCCACTCATCTTGAGCGTTCGTTGCTGCAAAGAGAGGTTGTATCCGCTTCAGATATTGAGCTGCTGTTTGGTAAGTGGGTCGGCTGCGTCCGGCGATCGCTTGTCCCACTAACTGTTGATACAGCGCGATCGCAGCTTCAGGTTTTGTCTGCTCGGTAGCCTGTGCCACTTTTGCCTTGTAGTTGCCACTAGGATATTTAGACACCAATTCTAAAGCTCGTTCAATGTCTTGTTCATACAGCGAAATTTCTATCAACATTGGCCATTGTTTTTGCTGCTCAAAACTCTTCGAGATGTCTTTACGTAAAGGTTCCCAGGTCGCTTGCGCCTGTTTCGCTAACTCTTGCAGTTTTTTGTAGCGCTCTAATGACGGAGAGACTTGAAAAAGCTGTCGGTAAGATTCTAGAGCCGTTTGTGGATCGCTGTATGTCTCATGATATGTAGCCAACCAATCTTGATAGCTCCAATGAGCCTTCTGCGGATTTTGTTTACTCACAAACTGACACGCTTGCTGATGTGCGCCTGCTTGCACAAGAGCATCTGCCAGCTGGATCACCAACCCTGGTTAAATGTGTGAAGTTCTCCTCAGCCAAGGCGATCGCTTCGGTAAACTTTCCTTCCTCAATCAAAACGAAAGCCCGTTGTTCAGCACTACCTAATTCATGAATGATCGCATTAGCGGTTTGGTTGTCTCCGTCTTGGCTGTGCTGTGCGGCTAACAGTTTAACCAGTGAATCTTTAGCCCAGCGATCGCGAGGTCCAAGCTGGCTGATTTCTTCACGAATCCGCTGCTCTAGCCAAACCCAGTCGGCCTCGGTGGCCCAGCTTAGTACTGCATCAATAGCACCCGCAGCAAAGTCAATGCCACCCAGTTCTAAATCTTTCAAATAAGCTTCTAAACAAGTGGTCAGCCAACTTTTTCGGATGGCAGCATCTAGATTTTGAGCGGCTGCCAAGCAATTGTCTAAGCCTTCGGCAATCTCTTGAATAACAACCCCAACCTCACCGTCATAGTCAATATCTTGCACCTCGTAGTCGTAGTGGTTGGTTGATTCTTCAAGCAACATTTGGTAGAGCATGCCAGCATTCAACCAATCTCCTTGCTGGAATAACTGATCTGCGGCTTGTTCGAGATCTGCCAAATCTTCGGCGATCGCCCCGCTCGAAACTCTGTGCGGTTGCAAGCTGCTTAATTTGTGCTTCACTCAGGCGAGGTAGAGTTGATGTGGTAGACATGGGGGCAATCTCTCACGGTATAACCCTCTGTACTAACAGCTTAAATCCTAGGCATGTATAGATACCGTTAAAAAAGATCAAAAACTGCGTCTAAAAGTCGGCCTACAGTCGCGATCGCTAGCAGCTAACTCTGAAAGATTGCATTTTCGAGCAGGAGAGGATAATGAAACAGTTTGGTAAGCAGTCACCTCGCCATAAATTCTTCCTAAATCCTTACAAGGATGCGCGGTTTACTTCCTGCCCCAAATGTACGGCTAAAACCAAGCTGCGGAAGTTCCCTCGGGAGCATGTCACTTTTGCAAGCCGATGAGCCCATTGAGGTAAGCGCAGCGATGAGCTAGCACCTGCGGAACATTCTCACTCCTCCACTGGGCTCCTGAGATCTGAATGCGACGGTCAATCTGTTTGATGGCAGACTCAACCGCACCCGAACCAATGGAACAAAGCCCTTCCGCCTGGAAATAATCGTAATTGACAAGGCGATGACGATGTTTGCGTAAATACTGACAGAAATTCTGGGCCTGTTTCTTCTGACAGGGCTCAAACAGGATCACGGTCTCATCCACTTTCCCCGTCCACAGTAGGGCTTCGGCTTGGTGGAGACGCTTGAGCGAACCACCGACCTTGTAGAGATTCTCCTTGAGATGATACCAATCGAGGATCTCTCGACGCTGCGCTGCGATCGCGATTTGACTAATGATGTTCCAAACTCCATCATGTCCATCGCCTAAACAACTCAACGGATTCTCCAAAGCTTGAGCATTGACCCAAGCAATCAGTTAGCGTTGTTTTGAAAGTTGGCAACGAGTCCTTGTGCCGTGGCAATGGCTTTGTAATCTCGCCATTGACATGGCTCTCCCAGCGGCGTTCTCAGGCGTACCTTGCCACCATCCACACTCAGTTCTGCAATCGGTGGCTGTGCCGTTGGCACCTCAAAGCTCTGCTGATGCACCAAGCGCTGCTGAGTTTTGGCAGGAATGCGAATCCCCGTCAAATAAGCCACATCCTGTTCTGCCTGCTTATAGGACACGTTGGCACTTATGCGTAGGCAGCAGTTCTCCAGATGCGGACTCAACTGACGATAGGGAGCAACTGCCAGTTTCTCGGCTTGCTTTGAGGTGATGTCTAACTCTCCCAAGGTGCTTTTGAGTCTTCTGAGTTTGCCTGCTTGCGTTCCTGTAACCGTTTGGATAAAAAACTCCCTAATTCTGGACTGACATGAGCTTGGATCTGCTGCCGCACCGTCATCTCAATCCCTTCTAGCGTTTTCATTGCAGCCGGGTCGCTTTCGTCATATAGGATTTGAGCAATGGCTTGGAGGTGAACTTTGAGCGCCTGTGCTTGTTCAGGAGTCATGGCTTTGTACTAGAGGGAGGCTACTCTAATCCTCACTCATATCATCTTTATTGACCAGTCATGCAGTTGGCTTAAGCATTCCTACTCATCGCAAACCTGACATGCTCCCGTTCCCTCTCTTTGTGTTTTTGGAACCCATGCAACCGCTCGTACTCAATAAGACCTGTCGTTATTGCCCCTCCTGCGATCTGATTATTCTCCATCAAGATGAGTTGGAGGAGCTATTGGCCGCAATGTGTATGCAACTACGCAAACCGGATTTAATTGGCAATGATTACCTCGTAATTGGGACAGTCGATCGCGCCGCTTGGAAAAAAGGACAACAATCACCAGGCACCAGCATTGAGGCCATGCGATCGAGCATTTACGATTTCAAAAAAGTCTTGGAGTTTGAAGTTCAACCTTATGGATGGGTAAAAGACTAAACATAAAGCGATTGCCCCTCCTCAGTTTCGGTCATGTGCGATCGCCCTATTTTAGATACACATTCCTGGCTAAGCTACGATGTGAAATAACGTGAGAATCAAGCGATCGCTTATGAGCGTCACCATCGCCAAGTGGACAATTGATAAGTACCACCACATGATCGCAGCGGGTATCTTGGAGCATCGGCGGGTGGAATTGCTGAAGGGAGAAATTGTTGAAATGGCACCGGAGGGAGAAACTCATGCTTATTTCAGCAGTGAACCAGGAGACTATCTCAGTCGGTTACTTGGCGATCGCGCTCTCATTCGCTCAGCCAAACCAATTAGATAGAGGCAGCGAGTAAACAATAGTTATATAGTGATGTATCTATTTAGACCTGACTCTACTCAGTTTCGATCAAAACGGTCACGGCTGCGATCGCGACAAACATGTCGTCATTCTTATCATTGAGCTGGGGAATCGCACGACCTTGCACCACCATGCCACCCGACTCAACCTTGAGGCTCTTGCGGCCAAAGGGCAGTACTGACAGCACCTCTGCTTCTCGCACTTGTTCTGGATAGGGAACCGCTACCTGCACTTCTACAATCATGTCATTAGGATCGCTCAGCCCTGCAACCTCCCACACTCCGGGTAAGGCATTGTGAGCGATCGCATTACGTACCGCTCTCGCAGCGGCAACGGTTGGTTCTTGCCCATGCTGATCGACTCCCATGCCCATTTCAATGACTAATCGTTTACGAGTCATGCTGGCTGCCTTAAAAACTCCAAATTTTCCCTAACAGCTTATAGCGATTCTGGCAGCAGGAGCTAGGAGTCGGGAGCCAGAGTATAAGGGTGCTTTTATCTGAGCGAAGCCTAATCAGGCTCATGCGGTCTTTCCGTAGATGTCTTCCTCTAAAAGGGTGAAAACAGGAAAAAGCTTTAGCGAAAATTTATAAAAGAGATAAATTGTTGCAACTTCGTAAAGCTCAAGCAAATTTTTTTACTTATACGATTGTCAACTATTCAATCTGTAGGATTTACTAAATCGAGACTTTGCTAAAGCTTTATTTCCGTAGAAATACTTAAACAAGCTACAAAAAGCAATAGTTGGGTAGCGGTACAGCTACCAGGAATAGGGTGCTCTAGAAATAGTGTTGAGAAGTTGGTGTTTAGAATATTGCCGTTGATTCTTGGGGGATGTAGCGCTTCTAAACAGATAACGGTAGGACGCTGACAGTTGAGTGACTGTGGCTCGGAGATCTAGCGATTCAACTGATTGTGTCTAGCGTAAACCAACAGTCGTTTTTCTGATGGGTATCATGTCGCACCTGAAGCCTAATAGTAGTTTTGATCACGTAACTCTGAATGCTCTGAAACAAAATCCTGCTCTTTCTCGTTTGATATTTACCGCTCAACCCAGGAATGAGGAGGAGATGGCAACGATTATTGAGCCTATTCTGCAAGCTCCTCAACGTTGTAGCGTTACCCCGTTGTACATTCAGGCGATCGCGACTGAGGAAACCACCATTTTGGCGACAAATCTTGGTTCTGCCCAAGACCTTCAGGTGACTGAAAAAGCTGCTAATTGGTTGGTTGGGCGCAATGCTACCTGTGCCATTACAGTGGCCCATCGCTCGATCTCCCGTTGCCATGCCGTGATTGGTTACTATCCCAGCCGTGACTTTTATATTGCAGATGTGGGTAGTAGTAATGGCACTTGGGTTAATGGCCGTCGTTTAAACCGTCTAGAGCGCCACCTGTTGCAAGATGGTGACTTAATTAAGTTAGGCTCTCTATGTGTAGAGTTTTTTGCGTCTACAGGCGATCGCCTAAGTCCTGAGGTCAACGAAGCAACTGCTACCCATCATTAAGAATTCAGATTAAGCTTTGACTAGCGAACCAGGTCTGTCTGCTTTTCTTGAGATACGTTTCCAACTCCATCCCACCCTCCTTTTCTTGCAGATAGGAGGGTTTTTTATGATGTAGAGCCTAAACCTAGGAAGATTTAGGAAACGGCGGGTTGTGCTTCTCGATCGAGCAGTTGCTGAAACTGGATCGTGTCTTGGCGTGGATCGGCGTAGGTGACTTTGACTTCCATGCGATCGCCAGGTGACACGGCTTTTGTGAGCCGTATTGCCAATTCCAGACCTAAGTCCTCTAGCAAGATTAGCGCCAAGTTTTCGTGCTCTCGCAGCCAACGCAACACCAAAGCTTGCCATACCTCGTGAGTATGACGTCGCAGGTATTCCAGCCCCCAATAGCGGTTGGTTTGGCGCTCTACCGAAGTTGCTTCTTGAGCCACCGCACTCACGCTCATCAATAACTCTTTCATTTCTTCCGCTGGGAAGGGTAGCGGGGTGCCTCGTAGATGAGCCTTGATCTGGAAATGCGCCAGCAAATCTGTATAGCGCCGAATGGGTGAAGTGACTTGGGTATAAGTGTCTAAGCCCAGACTAGCGTGTCGCGCTGGGGTAATGCTCATTTCACTGCGAGGCATACAGCGACGAATTGCACAGGAGCGCACTGGGCCAGCAGGCAGCTGCAATAACTCTTCTTCGGGTGGTAGCTCTGGTTGAGTTTGGTTGCGGAAGGGAATTGCCAAGTTGTGCGCTTGACCGTAGCGGGCCGCCACTTCCCCAGCCAAAATCATCATTTCAGCCACCAGTTGCCGCGACTGAGACACTTCTAGAACTTCAATTGTGATCTCGTCATTGTGAACCTTGATTGAACACTCGGGCATGTTGATGCTGATGGCACCTTGAGAGTGTCGCCAAGTCTGCCGACGTTTTGCCCAGATCGCGATCGCTTGGAGTTCGGGTTCAGCTAGAATCCCCAACTCCAGCATCTCATCCACATCTTCGTAGGTGAGGCGATAAGTGGGCTTAATTAGGCTGGTCTGAATTTGGTAGTCTGCGATCGCCCCTGATTCATCTAAAATCACTCCAAAACTCAAGGCGTAACAGATTTTTCCCTGAATCAAGCTCATGGGGCCTGTTGCCAGTTCTGGCGGAAACATCGGGATGATGCCAGTTGGTAGATAAATCGTGGTACTGCGTCGGCGTGCTTCTAGATCTAAGTCGTCTCCAGGCACAATCCAGCGCGTCGGATCAGCAATGTGAATCCAGAGCTTCTGACGGCCATCTTCTAGGTATTCCAAGCTGACGCCATCGTCAATTTCACGCGTACTCTCATCGTCGATGGTGTAGACCTTCAGACCCGTTAAATCAAGCCGCCCCTCAACATCGAGATCGGGGGGTGGAGATTCCAAGCATTGTTTTGCGAGTTCCAGCACTTTGGTAGAAAATTGAGTGGGGATTTGACTGCGGCGTACAAACAGATTCTCGTGGACGCTCCACAACCCTAAATCCACCAAGAGTTGAAAACCCGCTTGAGGAGTTTCAGGTCTGCCCAAAGCAGCCAAGGTTTCGAGAGCTGGCGTCCGGTGAGAAGCCTCCTCTCCTAAGGTAGCAAACCGTTCTATGGCTTCGAGACGACTGCGATCGCTGTTCTGCCATTCTACGGTTTGATTCGCTAGACCTTGATGCATCCGAGCCAAAAATTCTTGCCATTCTCGCTGCTTTTGATCCGCCACTGTTAGCTGATGCTTTAACTCCGCTACCTGAGTGGCTGAGCGAGGCTCGTAATGGTCTCCCTTCTGTTTAAAGTAAAGCTTGTCTTCTGAGAGTAAGTAATAAGCCGCGTAGCACAGAGGTGGGCTTTGGTCTGAGAACAGCAGCAAAGCCATGCCAGCGGGATCAACATTCTCACTGTCTTCCACCAGCAGCTCCCAAGCCACCTCTAGACTGGAGGGATCAAGATAGTTTTCGACTTCCTTCAGAAATTGAGGAATCTCGGCTGGCTTGTAACTCTGGCCTACGACAGTGTAGGTGATTTGCCGAGGATGAAGGGTGTGCGACTGGCCACGTTCATCCACTACAATCCAGTGTTTTTTACCCTCTGGACGCTCTAGAACTGCCAGCCGACGATCGCTATGCAGTCGAAATTCAACGAGAGTTCCCTTCTCCACCAGCTTTTGCTAACCCTAGTGTGGCTTTTGCGGTTTACTGATCAGCTAACGATAAGAAAACCCCTCCGAGGGGAGAGGTAATTCTAACCTTCTTGGTTGACGAAGGGCAGCAAGGCAATCAGGCGAGCCCGCTTAATGGCGACGGTGAGATCGCGCTGTTGCTTGGCAGTCAAGCCTGTAATCCGACGAGGCAGAATTTTGCCACGCTCGGTGATGAACTTCCGAAGCAGGTCAACATCTTTGTAATCGATGGGGTCTTCGGGCTTGATGGGAGAAACGCGACGGCGGAAGTAAGTCATAGCAGTAGTTTAAGAGTCGAAAATCTTCAGAAAAACAGTCGGTCAATTGCCATTCGTAGCCAAGCGACTACTCAGCCCTAGAATTCAGAAAAGTTAGCTTTTCAGGATTGTTAGGACCGCAATCTATTTAATTTCTTTATGAGACGTGTGCTTGTTGCAGTGGGTGCAGAACTTGTTGAGTTCTAACCGGGCAGTGGTGTTGCGACGGTTCTTGGTGGTGGTGTACCGAGAGACTCCCGCTGAGCGCTTTGCAGCATTTGTGCGGCACTCAGTGCACTCTAGCGTGATGATGATACGGACGCCCTTAGCCATAATTCCAGCAGCTCAAAAATGCGAATTAGACACAATCTCCTATTTTTTCACACGACGGCTCACTTCGGCAAGTAAACGCTTTAGTTTTAAATCTAAAGAGTAACCTCGGCTACTTTGAACCACACTGGTACTTGCCAAGCGATCGTGTAGCGCTTGTTGGTTTAAGGAGTCCGCGATCGCCAATCCCAAATCTAAGGCTAAAGGCACCACTAGTAAAACAATCCACCCCTCACGAATCATCCGCCAGCTACTCAGCCCGATCGCTAAAAACAGCGCACTGAATGCTAAATAGCCTTCTCGCTTCAGGAGTGCCAGTAGATCGGCTGAGCGCAGCAGTCTGGAATCGACCACCTTGAGATCAAAAATCCAGCGTCCTAAACTCTGTCCCTGGTTGCGATAAGACCAAAAGACCCGAATTCCCAACCAAACAATTAGGAACAAGAGCGATCGCAATAATTGCACCATTGCCCCGCTACCCAACACCAGCGAGCCCATAAACCAAGCACAGAAAAAGTCAATGCCGAAAGCAGAGGCACGCCGCCAAATAGGGGCTCTAGGAAGGCGAGTCGCCCCAATGTCACTGCGCATATATTGTGGACGTTTTAGAGTGAAGCATGAATGGGGATGGCGTTTGGATTTGATTGAATCCGGATTTGTGAGCGGCGTGAGGAATGAGCAAGCCTAGGTATTTGAAGCGAATTATTCTGCTGACTGCTAACGAACGATAAACTGGCAAACAAGTTCCAAAAATTTCGGATCATGCTGCCCGTTAAGCAAGCAGAAGCGCTAATTCTCGATTTGGTCAGTCCGTTATCGACTCACAATCCTCATCAGACCACAGAAGTTTTAGATTTGCTGAGTGCCTCTGGTCGGATTTTGGCTGCCCCTGTTACCAGTGCGCTTGATTTTCCCCATTGGGACAACTCAGCGATGGATGGCTATGCCGTTCGCTTTGCTGATGTGCGCTCGTGCAGTGCCGAGCAACCCGTGACACTAGAGATTGTGGAGGAAATTCCCGCCGGATATCAACCGCAGAAACTCGTACAACCCGGTCAAGCTGCTCGCATTCTCACCGGAGCCATGATGCCAGCGGGAGCCGATACCGTCGTCATGCAGGAGCGAACCCAGCGTCAAGGCGATCGCGTCACCATCCTAGAAGCTCCAGAATTTCAGGCATTTGTGCGGCAGCGAGCAGCCTTTTATCAAGCGGGGACTCCTCTACTGCAACCCGGTATTTCTCTGAATGCCCCTGAAATTGCGGTGCTGGCAGCGGCTCAATGCGCTCAAGTCACGGTTTATCGTCAGCTTCGGGTAGCAATTTTATCCACAGGTAGCGAATTGGTAGCCCCAGACCAACCTCTGCAACCTGGGCAAATTGTGGACTCTAACCAGTACGCTCTAGCAGCCCTTGTGAAGCAAATGGGAGCGGAGCCAGTACTGTTGGGAGTCGTCCCAGATGAACCAGAAGCCTTGAAGCAAGCGATCGCTCAAGCCATTGCCACTGTGGATGTCGTGCTTTCCTCCGGTGGCGTTTCTGTGGGGGACTACGACTACGTCGATGAAATTTTAGCCGCACTCGGAGCCGAAATTCACATCCGAGCCGTAGCCGTGAAGCCAGGAAAGCCTCTGACAGTTGCCACTGCCATCTCTGAGTCAGCCCAGCCGCGTTCTGTGTTGTACTTTGGCTTACCCGGAAACCCCGTCTCCGCCCTAGTGACCTTCTGGCGTTTCGTCCAACCTGCGCTCCGCAAACTCTCCGGGTTAGCGTCAGGCTGGGAACCCACATTCATTAAAGCCCGCACCCACCAGAATCTGCGCTCCGATGGCAAACGCGAGAGCTATCTCTGGGGCCATCTGCAACTCGTAAACGGCGAGTACGAATTTCGCCTTGCCGGAGGCAGCCATAGCTCTGGCAACTTGATCAACCTAGCCCAAACCAATAGCTTAGCCGTCTTACCCGTCGGCCAAACCGCGATCGCCGCAGGCGCAGAAGTACTCGTAATGCAAGTCGATTGAACCAAAAATCAATTCACTTCGAGCAATCACTTCGAGCAATCACTTCGAGCTTCATACAATTAAACTCGTCTGGAGGAGGTCTGGAGGACGCAGCCGTCCTTCAGCGGGAGTTTGAGGGCAGGTGCCCTCAAGGCTCGGATTCGCCAAAGAGCATCAAACCTACTAGTAGAGATGCGATCGCCCCAGAGACCTGCGCCTGCACCCAGTACTATAAATAACTAGCCCTTGCTTCAGAAAACCCTGCAACCTTTTCAGTAGTCCCTTCTCTATGGTTTCTCCCAACGTGAACCCCAACTCCTCAAAACCCAGCCCCCGATCACAAGTTGGCGTTGCAGTCATTGGTACGGGTTTCGGGCAGAAAGTTCACATACCAGGGTTGCAAGCCCACGATCGCACGCAAGTCGTGGCAGTGTATCACCGGGATTTAGCTCAAGCTCAAGCGATCGCCGCAGCCCACCAGATTCCCTATGCTTGCAGCAGTGTCGAAGAAATTGCCGCCTTGCCAGAAGTCCAAGCAGTCAGCATTTCCACCCCGCCCTTTCTGCACTACGACATGGCTAAAACTGTGTTGCAAGCAGGCAAACACATCTTGCTAGAAAAGCCGACGACCCTCTCCGCCACAGAAGCCAAAGACTTATATCGTCTAGCCGCAAAGAAACAAGCGATCGCGGCCCTCGATTTTGAGTTTCGTTGTGTCCCTGCCTGGCAACACTTAGCTGAACTATTAGCAGAAGGTTACGTGGGTGAGACTCGCCTGATCAAAATCGATTGGCTGGTTTCCAGTCGAGCCGATGCTACTCGTCCTTGGAACTGGTACGCCCAGCGGGAAAAGGGAGGCGGTGCCTTAGGTGCGATCGGCTCCCATGCCTTTGACTACATCGCTTGGCTGTTCAGCCCCATCCAACGCTTGTCTGCTCGACTCAGCACCTCCATCCCGGCGCGTCCTGATCCGAGTACCGGAGAACACAAAACCGTCGATGCTGATGACACTTGCATGCTGATGCTAGAACTAGCCAACGGTGTGCCTTGCCAAGTTTGCCTCAGCTCTGTCACTTATCAAGGTCGTGGGCACTGGCTAGAAGTGTATGGCGATCGCGGCACTTTAGTCTTGGGCAGCAACAACCAAAAAGACTACGTGCATGGATTTCAGCTTTGGGCCAGTCAAGGCGGACAACCCCTGAGCTTAGTAGAAATTCCCAAACGCCTAGAGTTTCCTAAAACTTACCTAGATGGTCGCATTGCCCCATTTATGGGTGTGGTCGATCGCTGGGTGCAAGGCATAGACCGAGGAAACGCGATCGCACCTTCCTTGCGCGAAGGAGTTTACTCACAATTATTGATGGATTTAACCCACCAATCTCACAGCGCCGGAACTTGGGTAGAAGTGCCAGAGCTGGAAGAATTTTTGGCGGGTTGAGCGCAGGTTGGTTTAGGAAAGCTGGTAGCGCATCCCTGGTGCTTGAGACACTAAACCCAACAACTCCAACTGCAATAGCGCACTGGAGACTGCTGCGGCTGCTAGTCCTACCTGCTGCACAATGACATCAAACGTTGTAGGCTCAGCCGTCAATGCTTGCAAAACGGTTCGTAGCTCTGGCGCTAAATCTGGGATTAAAGCATGGCTGGGATTGCTAGAAGCAGCTTGAGAGTTTTGAGGTGCTGGTTCTACCACTTGCAATCGGGGCATTGTCCCTAGCATTTCTAGCAGATGAATTTCGCTCAGAATCGCTTGGGCTCCTACACTCAGCAATTTTAAGCAACCCATAGAGCGAGGATTGTCTAGGGAACCAGGCAAAACGTAAACATCTCGACCATAATCGTTCGCGAGGTGAGCGGTAATTAACGCGCCAGATTTACCGGGTGCTTCCATCACCAAAATGGCTCGACTCAAGCCTGCGATGATGCGGTTGCGCCGGGGGAAATGGCTGCGATCGGGTTGGGTGCCAGCGGGATACTCACTCACTAGCAAGCCCTGCTCGGCAATTTGGTCATAAAGTTTCTGGTTCTTCCAGGGATAGACCATATCCACCCCAGTTCCCAAGACTGCGATCGTATAGCCGCCTACATCCAGGCAACTTTGATGGGCTTCAGTATCAATACCGTAAGCCAAGCCTGAAACCACCGTAAAGCTTTGATGGGCTAAAGAAGAACTGAGTTTACGCGCCCAGCGCCGCCCGTACTCCGAGGGGTCACGGGTGCCCACAATCGCGATCGCGGGTGTCGTAGCTTGTTGCTCCTGCGACTGAACTTGGCCTTTGTAATATAGAACAGGGGGTGGGTCCGGAATTTCTAGTAGCAAGTGAGGATAGCCCGGATCGGCGGGAGTCCAGAAACAAGGGTTTTCCCGCTCATGAGTTTCCAGCAACTGCTCTGGATAAATTTTAGCCCGCGCCGCCACCATCACTTCTAGGGTTTGCGGTCCAATGCCTTCCACCGCCCCCAGCTCATGAGGGCTTGCTTCCCAAGCGGCTTCTAAAGTCTGGAAGTGCTGTTGCAGCCGTTTGAGCAAAATGGGGCCAATACCTGGAATGCGGGACCAAGCTAACCACAATGCGCGTTCTGAGACCAATCATTCACCCTCAAGTCAGCGGATCTCAGTATGCCCCAATTTTGGCTTAATGCTGACTTTGCTGGCTGCCAACCCTCACTATTACTGGCTGGGATGGCGTTTTAGCTTTTCCAGCTCACTAGCCGAGCATATAGGTAAGCAATGACTTCAGAGATCACCGTTCGCACTCCTTCACTCGATCGCCACCAATGCTTTACCTCATAAGCCCGTGGCTCAACGGCGAT
Organism: Trichocoleus desertorum ATA4-8-CV12; assembly: GCA_019358975.1. Lineage (NCBI taxonomy): Bacteria > Bacillati > Cyanobacteriota > Cyanophyceae > Leptolyngbyales > Trichocoleusaceae > Trichocoleus > Trichocoleus desertorum. Next base: position 41,652 of record JAHHIL010000015.1, on the reverse strand, counting down.
CGCACCTACAGGTACACTTGGGGCCAATGCTTGCCGAAAAATCAGCCAACTACGACGAGCATGAGTGCCTAAGGTGAAAAGATTTACGCCTGTCACCCGTAACCCCGATGTGGACACCCATTGCTGCAAAGTGACGGCTGAAGTATAGGTGCGGTCTGTTTCGACTTTGGGAGTTGGGACTGCTACCAATTGGTTGGGGTCAAATCCTAGGGCTAGAAAGGTAGCGGCTGTCAGTTCCGCAAAGTTTTTGTACTCAGCTAGATAGTATCCCCTTGATAAAGGCGTACCTGTGGTGATGAGTTTCTCGTATGGGCCACGCTCATATTCCGCGATCGCCTCTTCTATGGCATAGTCTGGCAACCAACCTTCCACAACTAAAATATTGGCTGGAATCGGGGCAGTAACCGCGAGAAAAGGATGGATATTCGCGATCGTGAGGGTGAGCCCTAGCCATAAGCTCCCTAAGATCACACCCCAGCCTAGAATCGTTGGCAACCAAACTTCTCGCCGCTGGATTAAGTAACCTTTGAACTTCATCAAATCAGGCTTGATTAGGACTATTAGGCGAATAGGTCTTCAGATAGGGGGTAGATTACCATCAACTAATTACGCTGGGCATATCAGTTGTTGCTTGAGAGGCTAAGTTCTATGAACTCCGCAGACGATCGCCAGAATTCCAGCCATATGTCAGAGCAGTCGGCCAACCTCAACACTAAGCAGATGGACAGCGGCGTTGATGCCGATTTAGATGATTTACAGATCACCGATGACAACGTTGTTTATAACGAACGTCTCCTCAACAGCCCAGCGGTTATGCCAGAGATGCCAGGGCAGCAAAGAGACGCAGATGCAGAGCGTAAAGAAAAAATTTAACTAGCCAGACTAATTTTCGGCTTTTGCCAACTGCTGCTGATGGAGATAATCAAAGACAGATTTATCTCCGATATCGGGTGGAATGGGCTGGATGGTTTTGCGACAGGCGAACACCAGAAATAACGCAGCCCACACAGCCAACAGGACTTGTTCTCCCTGAGGTGGCAGAATTCCCACCATATGCCCTAGTAGCAGAATCGGTATCAGTGGGGTCAAGACCTTTGTCTCAGTGCGATTAAAGCAAAAGGCTTCTTTGAAAAAGATCCCAGTCAAAGCCGCAAACGTGAAGCCAATGCCCAATAAGCTCAGGGGCTGACTATAAACAAAACTAGCCAGCGGTTCCTCTGCCCGCAAAGCTAATGCGATCGCACTGAGGCTGCCAATGACCCAGAATGCTTGCAAAGCTCGATGCAGCGGCGCTAGATAGATATGAATGGTTAGCAAGCTAACTGCTAATGCCAGCGAAAAGCCAGCATAGAGCGGCGTTAGCCACAACACAACTCCTGGTTCATCGCCAAAGCGCAGCACCAAGGCAGTCCCAAGCGCGAAACAACAAGCCGCCACTGTCAGTCCTGCTCGATAAATCACTACACCCTGGCGATCGCTCTCCGTAATCGTAAATTCCCCAAACTGGCCTTGATAAACGTCTGGTTCCAAATTCACAGTGGTCATATTATCTCCTCCCTGTCACTAAGGCTTTACAGCACAATCGATCAACCCTTTAGAGGGGACTGAGAGTGTGCGTGCCCCAATCCTCTTCAATATAGAGTGGTTGCATCCAAAGGAGAGCAAATGCCAATCATCCACAAACTGATTGAAGTAAGAACCAGTCAGGGCATCAACATCCACAGCATTACTCCGCAAATCGCCGCTCTATTAGCAGAAACCCCGATTCAAAATGGGCAAGTATTATTATTTTCTCGCCACACCACTACGGCTCTAGCTATTAACGAATATGAAGCTAGATTGCTAGAAGACATCAAAACCTATCTCGAAAAATTAGCACCAGTGGGCGATCGCTACTTGCATAATGATTTGCATTTACGACCCAACATTCCGGAAGACGAACCCCTGAATGCGCACTCTCACCTCATGGCCCTGACTCTGAGCACGAGTGAGGTGATTCCAGTGGTAGAGGGGAAGTTGGCTTTGGGCACTTACCAATCAATCCTGTTTTTTGAATTGGATGGTCCCCGCGATCGCACAGTATCCTGTCAAATTTCTGGTGAAGCTTAGAGCTTTTTAAGCACTTTACTCACACTCACTCTACGTATAGGTAGAGCCTCAACAGTCTCAGACTATCACTCAAGCATGACAGGGGTTCAGCCTTCTGATAGTGCCATCAGCCCTAGCCAAACCGCTAATCTAAGAGCAATAAGAACGCGCAATGCGAAATCAAGAAAGATTTTTAACGCTTTGTTGCACAACACTTGTTTACTGAAGAGGACATAACAATGAATATTTTGGCTTGGATCGTATTAGGTTTGATTGCGGGTGCTATTGCAAAAGCTATCTATCCTGGCCGTCAAGGTGGTGGCATTCTTGGCACCATGATCTTAGGAATCATCGGTGCATTCTTGGGTGGATCGCTCTATACCTTCCTAACCACGGGGAGCCTGGCCTTAGGAGCTGCTGGCTTGAGTATTGGTGGTATTGTGGTCTCCGTCTTAGGTGCAATTGTGGCTCTGTTCATCTACTACGCTGTCACTAGCCGTAGCAGTGTTCACTAAATTCACTCAGTTCTGAAATGATCAGAAGACACAACCTTCTTGAATAATCGATAGCTAATCAAGCCTCTGTTTAATACAGGGGCTTTTGCTATGTCTAGAAGTGCATATAGGCCCAATAGAAACTAACAGGTAGAAATTAACAAGTAGAAATTAACAGAAATGTAGCTTCTACCGACTTAACGTACAGTAAAAGCTACAGCAAAATGAACATTAATAGCTTGGAACCTTTAGGTTCTCTTACAACTTAAATCATTTCAGGTTGGCTATTCGTCCGTCGATGGTTGAGTCAGTCTCTCTAACTAAGGATGAGAGCTAGCTGAGTCTAGATGTGTCCTAGCCTCTTCCTGAAGATGAACGCTTAGCTGCCCTTGCCTCCAACTCCTGTCTAGGCTTAGTAAGTTTGACATTGAGCGTTTCTAGTTTGCGCTTGTTAAGCTAAAGCATTTTTGGCGTCACTCTAGAGAAGTAGTTGATGGCTTTACATAATGGTTCATTTAAGTGTACGGCGCTACGATCGCCTGAGTCTGAAACCGCTGAAAGCGTTATGGCTGGGCTGTGTCTTGGGTCTGATGTTTCTTCCCTGAGCTTGTTTTAGGGTGGAAGCAACGGCTCAAGCAGTACGACATTTTGTGGATTGAATCGCTTGAGAAAGCGAAAATATCCTTTCTAGGGTGGCTAGGGTCTTTGCTGGTATAGCGAAAGGAGGGAGATATGAGTGCTGAAGAACTGATGCAGAGATATGCAGCGGGGGAAAGAGACTTTAGTGCGATCGCTCTCAGTGAGGCAGTCCTAGAAGGGGTTGATCTCAACGGAGTCCTGCTGGCGGGTGCATCCTTAGATGGGGCCAACTTACGCCGAGCCAACCTCAGTCATGCGGATTTAAGTGGAGCCGACCTCAACGGCGCAGATTTAACTCAAGCAGACTTGAGCGGAGCCGATCTCAGGGATGCCATCTTAGACGGAGCTACCTTGGAAGGCGCGATTCTAGACGGTGCGAACTTAAGTCAGGCTGACCTAAAAGTTGCCAATATTGTCCAAGCCGATCTGAGTCATGCGCGGTTACAACAAGCAGATTTGAGTGGCGCGAATTTGGAAGGGGCAGACTTGAGTGGGGCGGATTTGGCGATCGCAGACCTCCACCAAGCTAATTTACATCAAGCCTCTTTAGAGGAAGCCAACCTGAGCGGTGCGAATCTAGAGGAAACAAATTTAGAAGGCACGATTTTGGAAGGGGGCGACAGTAATTTAGCCACCTAGGGAGCGGCTTGATCGAATGCTGAACTTGTGGCGGCTTGTGGTTAGAGAGCGATCGCTCTTACCCTAGGGAACGTCCAGCAAGAGCATAGTTTCATGTCCGCTCAAATTCGTGACCTCTATCCCGCGATCGCACCCTATCGTACCGGAACACTACAAGTCTCCGAGCTGCATACGCTTTATTTTGAAGAGTCTGGCAACCCACAAGGCAAGCCAGTTGTGTTTCTACATGGGGGGCCAGGGGGTGGCAGTATTGCTCGCTATCGCCAATATTTTGATGCTGATCAGTGGCGGCTTGTTGTGTTTGATCAACGAGGCTGTGGTCGCAGCAAGCCACATGCCGAACTGAGAGAGAACACCACTTGGGATCTCGTCGAGGATATTGAAAAACTGCGATCGCATTTGGGCATTGAGCAATGGGTTGTGTTTGGTGGTAGTTGGGGCAGTACTCTCTCCCTGGCTTACAGCCAAACCTATCCAGAACGCTGTCTGGGTCTGATTTTGCGCGGTATCTTTATGCTGCGTCAAAAAGAGTTGCAATGGTTTTATCAAGAGGGAGCCAGCTATATCTTTCCCGATGCCTGGGAAGCCTATCTGCAACCCATTCCGCCAGCAGAACGGCATGATCTGATCGCGGCTTATCATCGGCGTTTGACTAGTCCAGATCTACAGGTGCGTCTTGAAGCGGCTCGGGCTTGGTCGGTGTGGGAAGCGACTACGAGTAAGCTCTATCCCGATTCAGACCTGCAAGCCAGATTTGCAGAGTCCGACTTTGCCGATGCCTTTGCTCGGATTGAATGCCATTACTTTGTTAATCGCGGTTTCTTTGAACCAGAAGATCAGCTGCTTCAGAATGTCGGTCGAATTCGCCATATCCCGGCGGTGATTGTGCAAGGTCGCTATGATGTAGTCTGCCCGATGATTTCGGCTTGGGAATTGCATCAAGTTTGGCCAGAAGCAGAGTTTATTGTGGTGCCAGATGCAGGACACTCGATGATGGAACCAGGAATTCGCACCGCTTTGCTGGAGGCTACCGATAAATTTGCGGCTCAATCTTAGAAGAGGTGTTGGTTAGAGCAGTAAAACAGTGAATGCTACCTCTAAGCGAACTCAGCAGCGATCGCCCAAATTCCTGCTATCCGGATTTTGTCTTTTTTGGGTCAGAAATCCGGATGATTCACTTTTCTCTCGTAAGACTTTTGTAAACCTTCGGAGAAGTGAAAGGGATTTAATTCGTTGTCCGTCATTTAGTATCGCTGCTGTCATGTTGTCATCCAGGGAGAGCACTATATATGTACCGGACAAAATCGTATGCAACCCTCACAGCCGTTTGTGTAGCTCTCATTTCATCCTTAGCACCGCTGGCCCTGCCTATGTCAGCGATCGCCAACTCAGTCAGGCCATCCGTCAAAGATGGGCCAGGAGGTCGTACTTCGGGTGGTTCTCGACCTGGAACTTGCCTGGGACGCAACTCGATTACGGCTCTGATTCCGGCGGCACAAACTAAAGGTCTCACCACAGAGCGCTTTCCCACGCTCTTTTTCCACGTTCCGCCTACCGCTGCTAAAACCGCTGAATTCGTTTTGCAAAACGAAAACAAACAACAGGTCTACAGAACGAAACTGCGGCTCGCTGGGCAACCAGGTGTTACGAGCTTCAAACTGCCCCCTGTTGCTACCTCCGGGCTAGAAGCGGGCAAAAGCTATCGTTGGTTTTTCTCAGTCATTTGCGATGAGGTGGCACCCGATAAATCAGGCAATCCTTTTGTGATGGGATGGATCAAACATGTCAACCCCAATCCTGCTTTGGTGCAGCAGTTGCGGCAGGCCAGCCCTCGCGATCGCGTTGCTCTCTACCAGCAATCGGGTTTTTGGTACGAAGCGTTGAATACCTTGGCCCAGTTGCGCCGCTCTGCTCCTCGCGATGCCGCTTTAGCTAAGGATTGGGTTAATCTATTAAGATCCGCTGGTCTCGATCGCGTCACTAGAGAACCCTTGGTGCAGTTCTCCGCCCTCGAACCCATCGATCTTGCTCAGAAGTAGCCGCAAGTGTAGGCAATCAATTCCTCATTCCGCAGTTCCTCAGCAGGATGTATATCCTCTAGCAACCTGTAGGGGCATAGCATTCAGCTATCAAAGTACAACGTTAGTACTAGATTTTAACCTGAATGTTATGCCCAGTGCAAAGTTCATGCAATCAACTAGCCACGCTATCCCTTGAAGGGTTTAGCATTTGGAGCGATATATGATGTTTTTTGTGCCTCCATCTATGTCCAAATGCTAAACCCCTACCGCGTTCTTCCACCTGCGGAAAATTTTTGCATTGATTCTCTACGAAAAACGATCGCGATCGTGAGGCGCATCAAAGTCAATAATGGGGCCTTTGGGGACGATGCCAGTGGGGTTTACCTTGGGATGGCTCTTATAATAGTGCAGCTTAATGTGGTCTAAGTAGCAGGTAGGTTTGACTTCTGGGTATTGGTAAATGTCTTTGAGGTAGTTCCACAAGTTGGGATAGTCGGCAATCCGTCGCAGATTGCATTTGAAGTGGCTGTAGTAAACCGCATCAAACCGTAGCAACGTTGTGAACATGCAAATGTCTGCTTCCGTCAGGCGATCGCCACAGAGATACCGTTGCTGACTCAGGACTTGCTCCCAATGGTCGAGGGCGTCAAACAATTCCGTGACGGCTTCCTCGTAGGCTGACTGTTGAGTGGCAAACCCAGCTCGATACACCCCGTTGTTAATTGGTTGGTAAATGGCATCAATGGTTTGCTCGATTTGCGATCGCAGATTTTCTGGATAATAGCTCGTCTCTTTTTGAGCGATCGCCCCGAACTCTGTATCTAACATGCGAATGATTTCGCGGGATTCGTTGTTGACGATGGTGTTAGTATGCTTATCCCACAACACCGGAACTGTGACTCGTCCCGTATAATCAGGTTCTACTTTGAGATAGACCTCGCGCAAATATTTTGTCTGATTTACCGTGTCAGGAATAGAGCCAGGATAATCCGAAAAAAACCAGCCCTCTTCTCCCATGATTGGATCAACGACTGAGAGGGTAATCGCAGGCTCTAAGCCCTTCAGTTGGCGCATGATAGCGGTACGGTGTGCCCAAGGACAAGCCCAACAAATATAGAGATGGTAGCGATCGGATTCGGCCTTGAATCCACTAGACCCATCAGCAGTAATTTGATGGCGGAAGGTGGTGGAGGGTCTTAAAAAGCGGCCTTGAGTGTCTTCTTGTTCCCTCTCTGTCATCCATTGGCCTTTCACCAACATACCCAGACCCATGCTGACCTCCTGTTGCGTCAATTGCAGTGACCTGAGTTCAAGCCACCTCTCTTTCTCTGATTATGAACTACGGCAAAATTTTTGTTCGGGCTTATCTTTAACCCACTTGGGTAGGAGTCAGAGGCAGTTCTACGATGAAGCAGGTTTGTCTCGCTGCACTTTCTACTGCAATGGTGCCTCCCAAATGTTCAGCGAGTTTTTGGACCAAAGCCAGTCCTAAGCCTGTTCCACCTTGTTTCCACGGGTCTGTGCTTGGCACTCGGTAGAACTTGTCAAAAATATAAGGTAGCTCCGCCGCCGGAATTTCGACGCCAAAGTTAGTGACCTTGAGTTGCACCTGCCCCGGCGCTGCATGGACAGAGACTACAATCTCTTCACCGGGCGGGGTGTACTTACAGGCGTTGTTCAACAACTCCGCCAGAATTCGGGTCAAGCTGGAAGCATGGGAAAGAATAGGAGGTAAGCGCGTTGGTAATTCTAGTCGCAAGCGCTGCTCCCGCCCTCTAGCTCGGTCATAAAAGGGTTGGACAACGCCTCGAATCCACTCTTGGGGCTGGATAATTTCTAGAGTTAGTGGTTGGCTGCCTACCTCCAAACGCTGCAAATCGAGCAAGTCGTTGATCAGGCTAATCTCCCGGTTGCACTCATCTTTCAAGACCTGCAAATAGCGAGCAGTTTTACTGGATGCCTGAGGGAGAAAGGTTTCGCGTTGGAGGCTCAACTCCAGCATTTGGATCGCCATTTTAATGTTGCAAACCGGAGTTCTCAATTCGTGAGAAACCGTACTGAGAAAATCATCTTTAAGCCGATTTAACTTCTCTAGCTCTCGGACTTGAGCTTGTGCTTCTTGATAGAGTCGGGCTTGGCGAATGGCGATCGCGCATTGATTGGTCACTTGCTGGACTAAGCGAATTTCTAGTTCACTAAATGCTGCTTCTCTAGAGCGGAACAGCCACAAATCCCCGATCGCTCCTTGGTCATCAAAAATCGGGCAAGCCAACATTGATACGCGATCCCGGCAAGGATTGGGCACGATTTCGCAAAATTGGAAATATTGTCCTTGCAAGAGTTGGCTATACAGTTCAGGGAAATCTGCCATTTTCAACACTCGCCCCCAGGATGCGGGGAGAGAAGTGGTGTACTCATAGCAGATCGTGGAAGTGGTGTAGTTAGCGTCGTAGAGTGCTGTATCACAACAGGCGACTTGCAACACCAAGGCCAGTTCCCGCACCGCTGTCTGCAAAATTTGGCTTTCGTCTAGGCTGTCGCGCACTTTGTCCGTAATCCGCTTTAGCATGGCTTCAAAGTTGAGCGCTTGCTGGAGCTGGACAGTTCGTTCCTCCACTTGCGACTCCAAGGCCGAATTGAGTCGTTGCACTTGCTGATATAGCTCCGACTGTTGAATCGCGATCGCTACTTGAGTCGCTAACTCTTCTAGGAAATTCACTTCTGGTGGCAACCACTGCCGAGGCGCACTACAGTGATGGGCAATCAATAAGCCCCACAACTGCTCACCTTGCAAGATTGGCACCACCAAGCTGGCTTTTATCTGTAAGGGAGCCAACATCTCGACATAGCAAGGAGCAACCTCAGCAGCGTCGAGATCAGCGATCGCTCGGATGGTGTGGCGACGTGTTGCTCGGCCAGCAATGGGAGCAAAACAGCGATCGTGAATCACCCGACCCAGGATAGGTTTCCACCCTTCTGTCACCGACTCCACACTCACGACCCCGCTACCATCCGGGTTAAATCGAAAAATAATCGCTCGATCGGTTTTGAGAAACTGCCGCACCTCGGCAACGGTCGTATTGAGAATTTCTTCTAAGTTCAATGACTGGTGGATGCGTTGGGCAATTAATCGCATTAAGCGTTCGCGATCGGTCTGCTTTTGCAAAGCTCGCTCAGCTCGTTTCCGTTCGGTAATGTCTCGTGAGTTGGTGACAATGCCCATGACAGACGGATCGTCTAGCAGATTCATCCCAGTGGACTGCACAAAGCGCCAAGTGCCGTCTTGGTGCATAAAGCGAAACTCAATGGAGAGTGAGGGTAATACGCCTGCGATCAAGTCTCTAAAGGCTTGAGCCACATATTCCACATCTTCGGGGTGAATCAGTTCTAGCGCGTTCCTGCCCACTAATTCCTGCGGCGAGTGCCCCATGACGCGTTCAACTGCGGGGCTTTGATAGCGCACCGTTCCATCAGCTTCCAGAATGGCAATAATATCGGAACTGTTTTGAATCAGCGATCGCCATTTGGCTTCACTTTGGGCCAACGCCGTTTCTGCTTGCTGCCGCTGAGTAATATCTCGAAAACTCCACACTCGACCGACGATTTGATCGCCTAAGCGTTGCGGTTTAGAGTAGCGCTCGACCACTCTGCCATCTTTAAATTCGATCAAGTCCTGCACTTCTGCATCAGGTTGCCTTTGTACAGCTTGAATCTTGGTTAAGAAGATATTGGGATCTTTTATTTGAGCGGCCAAGAATTGCAAGCGCTCTTCACCCCGCGAGGGGGCCATCAACTCCTCCGAAATTCCCCACATTTCTATCAGTTTGCGGTTGGCACACAACACTTGACAATCTGCTCCAATGGCCATGATGCCGTCGGCAGTAGACTCCAGGGTGGCACGTAGCAATGCCAGGGATTGCTCTAAGGCTGCTCCTGCTTGCTTATAAGCTGTGACATCATGAACGACGACACACAAAAATGACCAGTAGTGGTTGCTGACGACATGGGCACTCACTTCCACTTCAATCAAGGAGCCGTCTTTACGACGATATTGCCGCTCCCCGATGAAATAACGCTTTTGAGCCAAAACTTGTTGAATATTTCGCTCAATGTCCGCGCGATCGTGAGCGACTACATCGTAGAGAGTCAAGGCTGACAGTTCCTCGGCGCTATAGCCCAATAAGCCTTGGCAGGCGGCGTTGGTTTCTAGTAACCGTTTGGTTTCCACATCAACCAAGAAGATTCCTTCTGTAGCTTGCTCGACCACTGCTCGATAGCGGGCCTCACTCATTTGCAAAGCAATTTCTGCTTGGCGGCGCTCAGTGATATCGAGCATGACTCCGCGCAATTGTAAAGGCTGGGTGTCAGGTACGAGCGTAATCATGTCTCTGAACCATACCAATTGCCCATTCTGGGCGATCATGCGGTATTCTAGCGTGTGGTTTCGTCGCGCTTGAGTTTCCCGATGACAAGTCTCGACTACCCAGGTGCGATCGTCTGGGTGAATATGATTGAGCCAAAATTGCGGATCTCTTAACCAATCGGCGAGGGGATAGCCTAGAATTCGTTCGGCTTTGGGACTGACAAAGGAGAACTGGAGACTGTCAGCTTCGCCTTCCCAAACAATACCCTCTACTGAATCCACCAGATGCTGGTATTGCTGCTGTTGCGATCGCTGCAAGGCCAATTCTGTTTGTCGCCGCTCCGTAATATCCAGGCCAGTGCCAATCATGTATTCAACTTTGCCGTCACCATCTACGATCGCTGTATTAGACCAAGCAATTAAGCGAGGGATACCTGTCTTCGTAACCCAGTGATTTTCGTACTCGTTAGGAAACAACCCAGCTTGTAACTGACTAAAGCCAGCTTTGACACCTGCGATTTCTTCTGGCAACAGCAGAATATCCCAGAAAGGAATGCCTTTGACTTCAGCAAATGTGTATCCAGTTACGCGTTGGCAGGCTCGATTGAAGCGAATGATCTGTCCTTGAGGGTCTAGGACGACAATTAAGTTGGCGACAGTATCGAGCACAGCCGCAATGAAGTTGCGTTCTTGTTGCAGTCCTGCCTCGGCTTGCTTCCACTCAGTAATGTCTTCACACAATAGTTGCACGGTCGCCCCAAGCAAATCGCTAGGGCAGCTACCCTCAAGGTTGATAGTTGGTTCTATAGCTGGTTGTCCAAAAGCCTCTGGTTGCGCAAAAGCTTCTGGTTGTACAAAAGCTTTCACCCATATCACCCGTCCATTTTTACAAATCTGCCGCAATTCCCAGTAGTGATTGTGAGCAATCTCTGTCTTTACTCCTGCTGACGGAGGTCTGACATTTTGCAAACACTCATTTAACTTTATCCGCAGAAAATCCTGATCCTCCGGGTGGAATAGGTGAAAAACTGAGCTGCCAATCAACTCCTGTACGGTGTAACCCAGACAGGCTGCACCTAGCGGGTTCACCGTCGCAATGGTGCCTGTGGCGTCTAAAGCAAGCTGAATTGAGGAGCTTTGTTTGTATGACGGGCGATATTGCTGCACTTCCACACTAATTGGGTGCGAGTTGGCTGAAAATACTTGATACTTAGCACCTAAGTTAGGGGATGGCAACTCACCTGAAGCGGCTGATCTAGACGAAAACTGGCACCAGTACGGTTGTGGATCAGAAGTCATTGGTTCAACTGACGGATGAAGTGCAGAGCGAATGATGAGGTGAGACTAAAACGACAAAACTATTTGATCAAAATGCTTAGTTATATATACTTAGCAACGCCAATCGAGAACTATCCTGAGCGACTTCTGACTCACAGTCCCTCACAATGGCTACTTAGCCTTAGATCCACTGGGTTGAGGTCTTGCACCCGCCAGGCGGACTGTTAATCAGGGTTACGGATAATCAGGGTGACGGAGTTTGGTGGTCGGGGACATCAACATACTCAAATCCTGCAATACGAGTTCTAGATTTGAGTGGTTATAAAGCAGTTTAACGATATTTCTACGGATGCCCCATTGTATCTATTTAACTGCCGACCTTGGTTTCTGGTTAATTAAGTTTTGCTCTCGGAAAGCAAAGCTGTTGTAAGCATGTCTGCTCTGGCGGAGTGAGGTCCCGCCATTGACCTGGCTCTAGCCCTGCCAATTGGAGGTGGGCGATCGCAACTCGTACCAGGCGCAGAGTCGGAAACCCCACCGCTGCGGTCATGCGACGCACTTGACGATTTTTGCCTTCTGTTAAGGTCATGTCCAACCAAGCAGTCGGGACATTTTTACGAAACCGAATGGGTGGCTCGCGGGGGGGCAAATTAGGCTCCGTTGGCAGTAATGTCACTTGGGCAGGGCGAGTTTGGTAGCCTTGAATCGTCACGCCTTGGCGCAATTGAGCTAAAGCGGCGGCATCGGGGACTCGCTCTACCTGCACCCAATAAGTACGCGGATGTTGAAATTGCGGGTCACTGAGGCGGTGTTGTAGTTGACCGTGATTGGTCAGTAGGAGCAAGCCTTCGCTGTCTCGATCCAAGCGACCGACTGGGTAAATTCCGGGGACTGGAATATAGTTTTTGAGAGTCTGACGAGGGGTTTCAGCACTATTGTCTGTAAATTGCGTCAGCACGTCGTACGGCTTATAGAACAGCAGGTAACGATAAGGCACGAAAATTTAGCACAGAATCCAGACCCCTTATTGTCTCTTATTAGGCTCGCACTTGTGGATGCTCTGCTTGCAAAGCGACGACTACTTTTCGATATTCTGCTTCTAGGCGAGCCAACCATTCCCCAGGATTCAGGTCTTCAGCGTTTTGAGTAGCCTGTAAGTCTTGGCACACTTCACAGAGGGTTACTGCACCGATATGGGTGCTCGTCACTTGCAAGGTATGGATGGCATGCTTCAGGGCGATCGCGTCTTGACTCTCTAAAGCGGCGGCGATCGCTTGTAGCAGTTTAGGAGTGTCTTCTAAATAAGTATCAATAATTTCTTGTAAAAGCGCGTCTGCTTCCTCCCCTCCCAACTCTCGCAAAGCCTCTAGCGCTTGGGGATCGATCACGACTGCGGTAGCCGATGTGGAGCTAGCCACCGCAGAAACTATGTGAGAGGGACAACGCAAGAGCGCTTGCATCAATTCTTCGGTGCGAATGGGTTTGCTGATATAGTCGTCCATGCCTGCTTTTAGGCAAGCTTCGCGATCGCCCTGCATCGCATTTGCGGTCATCGCAACCAGTCGGGGACGCTGGCTGGGAGACCAATGCTGATGAATCTGTCGAGTCGCCGTCAAGCCATCCATTTCTGGCATTTGTACATCCATCAGTACCACATCATAGGTTTGGCGCTGTAAGGCATCCAGCACTTCCAGGCCATTCCCTGCCACATCTGCGCGATAGCCCATTTTCTCTAGCAGGCGTAAGGCCACTTTCTGATTCACCACATTGTCTTCAGCCAGCAACAGGCGGAGGGGATGGCGATCGCCTAAGCCTTGATCAAACTTAGGGAGAGGCTGAGCATGGCTAGTTAGAATCGGTTGGGCTCCCATGACTTGCAAGAGCGCATTGTAAAGCTGGGTTTGTTTGACAGGCTTAGTCAGAAAGGCGGCAAACTTAGCGGCGATCGCCTGAGCATTCACTTCCGGTCGGCCTAGAGACGTGAGCATCACTAAGGGCAAGGTTTGGCACCCTGGCAACTGGCGAATCGCATCTGCCAAAGTCAGGCCATTCATCCCTGGCATTTGCATATCTAAAATCACCAGGTCGAACGATGGCTGCTCTTGTAAACATGCCAAAGCAGCAGTACCGGAATCTACAGTTTCAGGCTGCATCTGCCAGGACTGCGCTTGCAGACACAAAATTCGTCGGTTCGTGGCGTTGTCATCGACGATTAACAGCCGCTTCCCAGTTAATTGGGCTTGAGAGCTGGCTAGATTCAAGGGGGCTAAGTCTGGTGCGGCTGGCGCTAAAACTGTGAAATAAAACGTTGAGCCTTGATCCAATTGAGTTTCTACCCACATCCGACCGCCCATCATCTGGCTGAGGCGTTGACTAATGACCAACCCCAGACCCGTGCCACCATACTGCCGAGTCGTAGAAGAGTCGGCTTGGCTGAAAGATTTAAACAAGCGATCGAGGCGATCGAGTGGGATACCAATCCCGGTATCTTTGACCGCAAAACAAATTTCGTAGACCTTGCCCCCGTCTTTCAAGCTGGATGGTGGCTCAATCCTTTGCAATCGTTGGTTAGGGGCGAAACCCGCCTTAACAGAAACCACGACCTCTCCAGCATGGGTAAATTTCACTGCATTACTCAGCAAGTTGACCAAAATCTGCCGAATCCGGGTAATATCTCCGATCAGTTGCTGTGGTACGGCTGGATCAATCCAATAAGTTAGCTCTAGATTTTTCTCAGAAGCCCTGGAAGCGAGTAGGTCTAAACACTCCTCCACACAGGTTCGTAATTCAAAGGGTTGCTCCTCTAGCTCTAGCTTGCCAGATTCAATTTTAGAGAAATCTAGAATGTCATTAATAATGGTCAGCAACGCATCTCCACTGCTGCGAATCGTCTCTACAAAGTCTCGCTGCTGCTCGCTAAGAGGGGTATCAAGTAACAATCCTGTCATGCCAATGACTGCATTCATGGGCGTGCGGATTTCGTGACTCATGGTCGCTAGAAACTCACTTCTCGCTTGGAGTAAAGAGTTGACCCGAAGGCGATCGTGCAGAACTACAACCCCTGTGGTGACCGTGGTTAAGATCAAAGGGGCAGCGACGGGTACCCAATAGCCCGCCTTAAACACCAGCAAGCTGACCAGACTCCAGCCCAGACAGATGCCGATCCAGAGGCCAATTTGCTGGCTGGTATTCCAACGGCTCAGCACCCAGCTCAAACCAGGGCCAGCTAACAGCAATAGCCAACTCCAACTTTGCGGGGGACGGCGCAACCAATTCTGCTGCAAGAGATTGCTAATGACTGCTGCGTGGAGATGCACCCCACTGGCAGAGGGATTGCGATTAAAAGGGGTAGGCAGTGGATCAAACCCAATCGCTGTCATGCCCACTAAAACAATTTTGTTCTTAAAGGCAGTGTTAGGTACTTGCCCTTGCAATACGGCAGCATAAGAATATTGCTGAATTCGCTGGGCTGAACCCGGCCAATTGACCCATAGCGGTTGATTCAGCGGTGGTAGTTGAACGGGTTCCTGAACTAAGGAATACACTTGCACCGCCACTAATCCGAGAGCTGCTACGCCTTTCACTTGGGGTTGGATGCTGCGAGTCACGCCATCTGCGTCCTCCTGTTTGGCCACATGGCCAACGTCAACTGCGGCAGTTTTTAGGGGTGGGCTGATGTGTAAAGGAGTGCCGAGATAGTCCCATGCTTGGGCTAACACGACATGGCCTTGCTGCTGCATTGCTGCTGCTAATTTGGCATCTTGAGGAGTGGGTTCTGACAGAATGACATCAAAGGCGATCGCGCTCGGTTCTGCTTTGGTTAAGCGCTGCAATAGCTGGGTGTGGTACTGTCGGGGCCAAGGAAACAGACCATATTTTTTGAGACTGGGTTCATCAATGGCAACAACCACCACTCGCTCATCCCAAGCTTGGTCTCCCCGCAGCCGAAATAACAGCCGATAGGACAACTGTTCTAAAGGTTGCCAGGCTCCTACCTTGAGCAGCCCAACCACAATGAGGGCAGTGATGCCACCAGGTAGCAGCCGCCATCCCCATTCACGGAACTGCCAATTCATAAATTTGCTGTTTTCCCAAGGGAGTTCTGACTACAGCCCGAATCCGCCGCTGGCGCGGCAGTGCAACTCTGACATCAAATTGACCTTCGCGATCGAGGCTGAGGGGTTGATCGTTCACTAATACCAGATTAACAACATCCACTTGTCCAGCAATTCGCGCTTGGTTATTGCCTACGGCCTCCAAGACTTGGAGTTGCAATCGAGTATCTTCTCGTAATGGGGTGGGAGGTAAGGGTGCTTCTCCAGGGATGACCAAACTTTGGAACCCAGCTTGAATGGGGACGCTGGCTCCTTGAGCGATCGCGGCTACTTTGCCTTCTAAGGTGGCGACCCCAGTTTTGCCATCTGGCTGCACACTCACGCCAAATTCAGTGCCACGCACTGCACTCAGACCCGCAGGTGAGAGAATTTCTAAGCGCGAATTAGGATTGGTGAAGGGTCTTACTTGTAGGCGGGCTTGTCCCCCTGTCACCTGTAGCCGCGTCACTTGGCCGCCACTAGCTAGCCGTTCTAGTTGTAAAACTCGGATATTGGTATTTTCGGAAACTTTAATAAAGCCAATCCCAGTATCTACGGCTAAAACAGCGCTGGATTTAGCAGCCGTTTGAACCCCATCACCTACCGCTTGGATGCGACTGCCATTTTTAGCTGGTTGCAATTTTTGACCTTGGTACAGACTGACGGTTCCTTGAATCTGCCGTACCTCTAGCCAGCGATTCACGCGGACTTTTAAGGATTGAGCGATCGCTAGGTCAGCCATTGTTAGCAGACTGATTCCTAATACAAATAGGAGAAGTGATTGCACCCAAGTCCGTTTCAAAGCCAGTTCCTCAGTGTTCAGCTTATTGACGTTGTTGACGACATCGAACCGAGCAATGGTCCCTCAGGCTATCAGATTGGTTCGATGTTGTTTGTACAGCTCAATATCGCCAGTGCAGAAGTTAACACTAGCTATTCTCTGATCATGCCCAGTTGTTACCGTATCACTACAGCTAGGCTGTTACATCTTTTACAAGGATTGTAAAGAATACACTTGTTAAAGATTTTGCTGGGGTGTTGGGGTTGGGCGATCGCTCTCTATCCTCAATCAATCCTGACTCGAAAGCGCACAAAACCAAAATTTTGGCCAGGAGTGCTAGAAATTTCTCCTAAGTTGACAATGACAGACCCATTAGCGTTATTTTGAGCACTGGCAGGACAAGCATTGCCGTTGGGGAGAGGCGCTAGAGGTGTGAAGAAATTGCCTTCATCCGTATCTACACTATTGGTCAGTGCCTTCTCAGCACTCGCTTGGTTGAGTCGTAACCCATTACCTACCCCAAAGCTATCGCGAGCAAAGGTGGTGCCGACGGGAATTGGGTCACAGAGGCTAGTAGCCGTGGCGGGTGCTGTTCCGTCTGAGAGGAAGTAGAGTGTGTACTCGACTAAATCTCCACTCCGTAAAGAAAGTGTGCTAGGTAAATTGACATTTCCAATAGGAGTTAATTGAGTCCAGCCCGCTGCCGTGTCGTTGGGGTCGGTCGGATCATCAAAAAAGCGATCGAAGGTTTGAGTTCTGCCACGCTGTTCCACAGCTGTAATCCGCTTTAGTAATCTTAGCTGCGGTTCTCCTACAGGAAGTGGTTCTGGCTGAACCACAGTTGGCTGGTTTTCATCTGGATTACCGTCACCATTGGGGTCAGGGTTAATGCCATTGGTGGATTCGTCTTGGGTGTCTGTACCTCCTGGCCCTTCGCCAGTGCCTAGAACTGTGTTGGGGAAGGGACCGAGCTGGCCATTGGCTGTGACTTGAACACTAAAAGTGACAGTGGCAGTTTGCCCAACTGCTAAGGTCGTGTTGATAGGCAGGAGGTTGGGGTCACTGTTACCGTTAAAGGCAGGATTAACAGCCAGAGTTGCACTGCTGGGAGCAGTAGCAATGCTGAAGGTAGTAGGAGGTCCAAAGGTCGTTGTTAAGTTCTCTACCAGTCGTAAGTTGTTGATCGGGACATTGCCCAGGTTGCTGACGGTGACGCTGTAGGGCACGGTGAAGACGCCATTGCTGTTACTGATAACTCCTCCTGCTTGCTTGGCAACACCGAGCTTGGGTGTTTCAGTGAAGCTGACAAGTGTAGGCTGGTTTTCATCTGGATTAGTGTCGCCATTGGGGTCAGGGTTAATGCCATTGGTGGATTCGTCACGAATGTCTGTACCTCCTGGTCCTTGGCCAGTGCCTAGAACCGTGTTGGGGAAGGGACCGGGCTGACCATTAGGTGTTACTTGCACACTAAAAGTGACAGTGGCAGTTTGTCCGACTGCTAAGGCCGTGGTGCCCGCTAAGAGGTTAGGGTCACTGTTGCCATTAAAGGCAGGGTTGACTGCCAGAGTGGGACTAGTCGGTGCCGTAGCAATGGTGAAAGTACTAGGAGGCCCAAACGTTGTAGTGAGGTTTTCGGCCAGTTGTAGGCTATTGATTGGGACATTGCCCAAGTTGCTAACTGTGACGGTATAGGGCACAGTGAAGACGCCATTCCCGTTGTCAACGACTGCCCCTGCTTGCTTCGCAACACCCAGCTTAGGGGCTGCAACTAGAGTCACTGGGGTAGGGTCATTTTCTCCTGACTCATTTGGGATGCCGTTGCTATTGGGGTCTGGATTAGTCCCTGCATCAGAAGTATCTTGAACCGTGACATCGCCTGCATTTCCGGTAACGATCGCACTGTTGTTGAAGGGACCAAGTCCTTCGGGTCCTGTTCCGGGCGTGATAGTGATGTTGAAGGTAATGGTGGCACTGTCACCTGGTTGCCCAGTTGCAGCGAGTGTATTGCCAGGAGCGAGGATATTGCGATCGCTGCTGCCATTAAAGTTAGGGTTAACGCTTAAGGTTGGGCTTTGAACTCCAGAAACGGCAAAGCCAGCTGCATTGGCAAAAGTAGCGGCTAAGTCGTCCGTCACTTGCACATTTGTAATGGCATCGACCCCATAGTTGCGGACAGTAAGGCTGTAAGGCACAGTAAAGGTGCCATCGGGATTACTAACAGCTGTTCCCGCTTGTTTGGCAATTCCAACATTAGGAATGCACTGCCGCAGGCCGATCGCGGTATGACCGAAATCATCACCGCTGACTGTATTGGCGCGATCCACGATCGCCAGAGTAATGTTTGTATCGGTGGGCAGCGTCGTAAATGAGAATTGTACAGGTAGCCATTCACCGCCTAGACCATTGGGAACACTACGAGGTACGGCAATCTGGGGGCCCAGGTTAGAGGCAGTGTTCCCCCGTCTAATCTGTAATTGAATTTGAGGATCAGCGGCGTTGGGGTCAGCAGTAGCGCTCAGGAGATTGTCAAAATAGGCAATAAAGTTGTAGGTGGTGCTGGGACTAACAGTAACTGTTTGCTGCCAAATCGCAGGATCAGAAAATTCTCCAGGCCCAGGATTGGGTGAAATCTCGTTCCCCTGCAAATCCTGGTTAGGGTTGGAATAAAGAAACGTGTTGGATGGAGGTGCTCCATTCTCAGGATCTCCTGGAAAAACAGGCGTTGCTTGCCTACTGACCACGACCCCATTTGCATAAGTGACAGGGCCAGTCTGAATTGAGATGCCACCTCGCGGACCCCGTGGTCCCAATGGACCGTTGACCCCTCGGTCATCGGGGTAAACTGCATCGCCTCGGTACGGCAAATCGCTGCTAAAGCCTGCGGCTGGGTTAATGTTTGGTTCAGATCCCCCGCCTAAGATGTTGTAGTTACCGTTGAAAACTAGGTTGTCAGCCGCTAGCGTGGTACCCACTGGACATTTGGCTCCCAGGGAAGGTACTTGGGCGATCGCTTTTTTTGAAAAAGGTTCGAGGCTAGCCACAACGAAGGGGATGATGAGGGCTACGCGAGTTAGGCGGTGCAACGCTGGTATGGCAGACATAGCTAAATTAATTCACTCCTCTGACTGATTGCTGGCGGTGCTATGGAGTTGTATTTGGTGTAGGGGCAACGGGAGCGAAGGCAGTAGGGTTAACTTGCGATTCCTGTTGCTGACGGGGAGTTGTTTTTTGCAGACCAAAGCCATCAAACAGCTCATTCAGTTTTAGGTTCAAGCCCAAGTACAAGCCACCACGGGAGCGATCGCCGTTGAAGTCGCGATCGTCTACATCTCCGAAACTATAACCAGCAGCGAGTCGCAGATTTGGGGTGAGATAGTAGCCCGCTTCCACCACCCAACCCAGTTCGCTGTAGTCGGTGGCGGGTTGAGTGAGCCAACGTACCTCCCCGGCTACATCCATCCGGTAGCCCAAGCGGTAGGTGGTGCGTAATTGCGCCAAAGAAATGGTGTTGGTGTTGGATAGGTCTTGGGCGCGGTAGGAGGTGCTGTTTCGCAGTGCATACTTGCCGTAGAACTCCCAGCGCCAATCTGGGGCGTAGATCGCTTCTGCGGCAAATAAATGATCGGTCGCGTCGTCATCGCGTCGCCCAAACAGAAAGGTTTCCGGGGAAGTGGCAGGGTTGAGGCGGTACTCATAGCGCAACAGGGCATTAAAGCGATCGCTACGAGGATCGCGGTAGGCAAGTCCCAGCTTGAAATTTGCAGTATCGCCCAAAACTGCTAGGAGCTGATTGGAAGCACTCGCTTGTTGGTAACGGGCCAACGCTGTGAGGGCAGGAGAAACTTTGCCCGCTGCGGCTGCCGAAATAACCGTATTGCTGCCCGCTGAGGAGGTACGATGCTCAAACCGAGCACTGGCCTTGAAGTTAGGATTATCGGTATATTCCAGACCCACGCCGTAGCTATCTCCAGAAAGCAAGCCTAACGCCGCTGCACCTTGCCCGGTGGCAAAGGGTTGAGCAAATCGTTCTCCTGCGGCGGTGCGTCCGAGCAAATTGCTAAAGATATGCTCATAACTCAGGTTTAAGCGCAGTCCCGGTGCGATCGCCCAGCGATGATTTAAGCCAACAGCCCCTTGTCCGGTGAAGCCATTGAATCCGCTTAGGACTGAGTAGCGCCCTGTGATGCTGGTATTTTCTGATAAGTAATGCTCCAGAATCGTATCGAGGCTGGTAATGGAGGTATCCCCCAACAAGCCACCTGACGACAATTGGTGCGCTAAGCGAACCGTCACACCTGGATAAGCTGCCCAATCTAAACCAAAGGTGGTGCGATCGGGATAAAGCGGGTCGATTTCGCCTAGATTCAGTTCATTTTGGGCTTTGAACGTCAGACTTTCTGTTAAAGGCAGGGCAAAGCGGGAGACCAATTGGCTAGCATCACCTTCAAACAGTTCTGGGGTGGCTCGGTCTTCGCGATCGCGGTTCACCCATTCCAGACTTAAGTCTGCTGAGCCGAGCTTTTGCTGAACCCCAGCGCTGAATGTAGTTAAGGTATTGTTGACGGCGCTGCCCGGAATTGGCTCAGGCGCAGGGTTAAACAAATCCGGGATGGTGGTGCGTACCAGCGGCGCAATACCGTAGTTAGTCTCGCGATCGAACAAGAAGCTAAGTTTAGTGGTGTCACTGAGAGCAGTTGCTAGCGCTGCGCCATAACGGGTTTGCCCTGGTGTAAAGCTAACAGTCGCGTTGTTGTTGAAGCCTTCATCTACTGATCGATAGTAAGCTTGGCCTGCGATCGCCGAAGTGATCTTGCCGGAGAGTTCTAGGCGGTAGGCCGAACCTGTGAGGTTGCCGCGAAATAGCGAGTCATAACTGGAACGCGCCACCTCCCCCATCAGTTGTCCATCAGTGCCAAGGGGGAAGAAGAAGTCGAGGCCGTACAGTTCAAAGTCTTGAGCGCCTTGATCTTCGCGTAAATAGCTGAACCCTGTCCAACTTTCGCGATCGAACTTACGGGAGAAGTTGTACTGGAGCCGTCCGGCGTAGAGATTGGTGTCGCCGTCGCCAGCGGTTTCGTGCTGGTAAGTGATGACAATGCGACGGACTAAGCTTTGGCCTAGGGGGTTCAGCTCTACCGCTAGAATCGGACGACGGAATATCAAAGAGCCGCGATCGTAGTCAATTTCGTAATCAGGGCCGCGATTTAAGGCTTTCCGCTCTAGGACGGTGCCTGGACGATTAATTTCTTCAGTTTCGAGAAAAACGTTTTCGCTGCCAGGGATGACTAAGCGACGAGATAGGAAGTAGTAACCACTTGTCCCATCGGGCACCAGGGTGTCTCGCTGAAATCCTTGAATGTTGTTGCCGTACAACAGGGTGGCTTGCAGATTGCCCAGGTTGTAGTTGCCCTTAAAACCATGCAACTGGCGATTGGTCGCTGTAAATAACTGCGAAGTCCGGGCAAACTCTAGAGTGTTGTAATCGCCCCACATGCCATAGTCTGGCTCTGCTCCTGCCACGGGAGACGTGCGCTCGAAGCGGAGGTAGACGCTATCAGTAGAAGGCGTGAGGTAAGTAGAGGTGGAACTGTCGCCGTAAACCGGATAATTCTGCTCGCAAAACTGGATATCTCGGAACAGCCGATTGGTGCCGTCACAAGTTTCGTTTAGCGATCGCTGGCTGTTATAGGCTCCAGTAAACAACCACTCCCCAACTGCACCAATGCCAAACACCGCCGCATTCACATCAACGCGAGTGTCATCATCGAGCAGTTCTGGGTCTAAAAAGTCGCGAAAACTATCGTAAAAGTCGGTGCCCCCTGGGCCAATCCGCAGGTTAACTGAGCCAGTCACCAACGAAGGCCGCAGGTTGGTAATAAACTCAACTTGGGTGTAGGCTTCAATTTCTTCTATTTGCCCGGTAGGAGTGGCAATTCCTCCGCTGGGTTGTAGTAAAGTTTCGGTTGGCGCTGACGAATCTGACTCGTCTTCCAGGTCTACAGCGGCTCGGACTCTGACTTTCTGGGCTTCTAGGGTGGATTGCAGTTGAGCGGTGAATTGCCCTTGCTGCACCACCACCTGGAAACCAAGGCGATCTGGGTCTTGATCAGCTCCAACGAATTGACCCGCACTAGCAGTGAGCGTGGCGATCGCATTGACCGAAAGCAACTCACCTTGCTGATTTAGAAGGCGGCCTTGAAGTGTGACGGTAGAGCGACCATCGGCAACCACACGGGGATCGTCCACAGGTGAGATTTCTAGGCGAATCGTGCGGCTCTGAGAAATTCTAGCTGCTGGAAGCGTCGGAGCCGTGGTCTCAGTGTTACCGCTGGTTGGATTGTTATTAGTGGGTGCTTCCGAGGCTTCGGGACTTTGAGATTCTTGAGAATTTTCAGGTGCCTGAGCTGTTAGGGATGAGGTGGTCGAGGGCAGCGCTACGCTAGAAACAGGGGCAACTACAGTCGGAGCTTCAGTGTCACTGAGGCTTGAGGTAGGTTCACTATTAAATGCCAGTCCAGAAGAATTCGCGATCGCAAAATTGACTTTGTCCGGATGGAGCGGGTGAGCATCCGTAAAGGTAAACGCAACCCCAGATGTTGTTTTCGGAGACTCTGGTGGTTGTAACAGAAATTGAGATTGTAAGTTTGAAGGCTGGAAAACCTCTGTGCTATGAACAGGAGCCGTAATCCCCAGTGTTCCTATAGTGCTTGTCAATAAACTTAGACGAATGATCGTCTGGCTCGAAAGAGCTGTCCCTCTCATATATTTGGTCCGCCAATCAGCGAATCGCTAAAAATAATGCTCCGAAACCGGAGCCGAGCATGAGATAAAGGAACACCCGATGGCAGTAGGCAGAAGCAGTCCGGGCAGTAGTCCTGGCTAAGACGGAGCTTTTGTCCAAGTACATCTACGGAGAGATGTAGCAAAGGCAATAGACTATCAGTCTCTATAGGCAGCTGTCAAACCTTACAGGTGCTACTCAGGAAATCATTATTGAATCAAAGCTAGATTACCGAGTTGACTGCTCTCCAAAGGCTGGAGTTACTGCAAAATTCATTCGGGCTAAGCTACCTGGTGCCAAACGAACCAGACGAGATTGGCTGTTGGCCTCAATGCGGTAAAGGTTCGGTGCGAGGGTATACCCTGGTAGACTAGTGAGATCCAGCGCTCCTGTGCGATTTCCAGCGATGACGTTGGCAACTGAGAACAAGCCGTTAGCATCAGTAACAATACGGTTGCCGTCATCCATAAAGACTACAGCATTGGGAACTCCTGGTTCTCCGGGTTGCTGTTCGCCGTCAAAGTTTTTATCCACAAAGACTCGTCCCAGAATGGTGCCGCAATCAGACAAAATACCAGGGCGAATCCGGACTAGGAAACTAGCGGTGTTGCTTCTGATCTCACGGGTGCCAGTGTTGCCGATCGCAGAAGCTAAGTTGCGACCACTGCCTCGAATCGCGTCAGGGGTCAAGACCACGGAGTAGGTGAGGCTGAGGGTTTGTTGGGGTGCCAGACCGTTGGGAACGGCGATCGCGATCGTACGGTTATTAAGGGTTGGCTCTGGCAGAGCGACTGGGGTTGTAGTTGTGCTACTGCCCACTGTACCTTGCAGAGACTTAGGAGTGAATTGCATGCCTAAGGGCAACACATCTTGCACGACTAAGCTGTTGATAGCGGCTGTACCTGTATTGCGGACGAGCAAGCGGTAGGTAACGGTATCTCCGGGTTCGGCGGCAGAGCGATCGCCCGTTTTTACTACCTCCAAATCTGCTACATCCGTCACAGCCGTAAACGTAGTGGGGTTAGATGGCACCGTCCTAGGCGTGTCACTGTTGGGTGCTCTGAAAATCACAGAACCCGTGTTGGAAATTTGTAGCGTCTCCTGAGTTACGCCTGGTAGAACCTGAAGTAACCCAACTCCGGGTAGAAGCAGGGTTACAAGCCAGAATCTGTGTTGCCACAGCGGTATCAGCCCTTTCATTCGCTTTGTTCTAACTCGTAGATGTTGAAGTGATTTCCTAGTAGAGTCCCTGAGGTGGGGAAGGCGATCGCTACAAATTTCCTCAACCTACCGCAAGATTACAGTAGGTGCAAGCTAACGCTTCTCTGAAGCCACAGTTACTCCAAATCGCTCCCTCAGTCAGATATCCTGAAGCCAGTAGGTTCTAATCGGAAGTAATCGCGATTTTGAGGCTGCGACAGAATTCTTCGATCGCTTGCAAACCTTGAGCTGGAGTACCATCGGCTAGACGCTTGACAAAGGCACTGCCCACAATTACTGCATCTGCACCCCAATCCATTACTTGCCGCGCGTGCTCTGGTTGAGAAATCCCAAACCCCACTCCAATTGGCTTATCGGTAATGGTGCGTAAATCCATCAAGATGTCTTGGGCGCGAGCTTCCAGTTGAGTGCGGATTCCAGTCACACCCGTAACACTCACCAAGTAAATAAAGCCTTCGGCTTGCCGAGCGATCGCCTCAATTCGCTCTTTGGGGCTGGTCGGAGCCACCAACAACACGACTTCAACCCCTAAATTGGCTGCTGTTTGAATTAAGATCTCCGATTCTTCCAGCGGTAAATCTGGCACGACTAAGCCTTTGACCCCAGCATCGGCAATCTGCTTGAGGAAGTTCTCAATGCCTTGATTCAGGATCGGGTTGTAATAAGTAAACAGAACAATCGGCGCTCTGAGTTCTGGGCTGACTTGCCGCACCATTTCGAGCACTGCCTCTAGCCGAGTGCCCCGTTGCAAAGCGCGAGTCGCAGCCGCTTGGATGACAGGCCCATCCGCGAGAGGGTCTGAGTAAGGCACCCCCAACTCAATTAAGTCGGCCCCACTACGGTCCAAGATCCGGAGCGCTTCCGCCGTTGTCGCTAAATCGGGATCTCCGGCTGTGATGAAGGGGATCAGAGCACATTGACCGCGATCGCGGAGGGATTCAAAACACTGAGAAACCGATGTCATCCGAATAATTTATCTACGAGTTAACTCAATATAAAAACTAGCTGATTTTAGGTAAGTTACCTAATTTGATCAGCATTGAATCAGCAACTAAGTTTCCCAGAGCCTGCGAGATTTTAGATCTGCGTTGGCGTTGAGTCTTGAGTAGAAGATTGCTGCTCCTGCTCAATTTCTGCTTGAATTTTCGCCAACTCTTCTGGCGTCAGTTCCTCTAGCCGTTTTTGCAAGACTGCTTCTCGATAATCCTGTACCTGCTGGTTGTATGTCATCTTTTGGGTCAGTGCTCTTGCCAGATAGGTGAGCAACCAGCCCACCAACCCAGCCACAAGCACCGCCTGACTCCAGATGCCGGCCTCTACGCTATCTAGCCCGACGAACTGGAGTAGCAAGTACATCAAGCCGCCCGCCACAAAAATGGCTAGACCAATTCCGAAAACGTCAATGCGCCGCATCTATGCCTGCCAATAAAAACCCATTTATGCTTCAATCTGGCGCTTCTGGGGCCGAAAATTGAGAAACGGCGCTAAAAGCAAAAGGCCAGGGAAGAAGAAGAAAACTAGGAAGTACATGAAAGCCCGCTCGAAAGAGCTAGCAATATACCAACGTTTCTGCAAGTAGAAAAACAAGGCCAAGGGCACAACCAGCAGGTAAGCACCGCCTAGGGCTGCGTACAGAACCAAAGACAAGATAGTGTTTGAAGAAAGTGCAGTCAGCATAGAGGTTGAAGGAAACTACTGAACAATAGGTGTTGACCTAAGCGGCATCAGCTCAACGAAGGCTGCAACATGCATCTCTTCCATTATTCTACGTGGAGTCATCATTTGCTGTTGATCTCTGGATTGATCTCCACTCAACCACGCTTGTTTATTCCTGATTTCTGCCCTCTACCCCTGTCACTTGCCCTCTAGCCACACTTCCTCAAGCAATTTTTTCCAGAAATCTTGCATAAATTCCCTATTTGATGTCCAATAAACAAGGTGCCCTGCAAAAAACAATTGCAGGTCTGCTGAGGTGGAGCATGCCATCCACAATACTTAGCAGCTCTTTACTGACTATGTAGTGAGTTCAAGGCACATTTAACGGGGGTGTGGCGGAATGGCAGACGCTACGGACTTAAAAAATTGAGCCTTATCAGAGAAATTTGATAAGTGGATGCTCTCAAACTCAGGGAAACCTAAATCTGGCCGTTATAGCGGCAGACATGGCAATCCTGAGCCAAGCCGATTCAGACCACAATGAGTTGCAATTCAACCCTGTACTCATTTGTCCAACCTGATCGGAAGGTGCAGAGGCCCGACGGGAGCTACCCTAACGTTAAGTCGAGGGTAAAGGGAGGGTCCAATTCTCAAAGCCAAATTTCTGTGGTCATCAGTACTAGCAGAAGGTAGTAGCGAAAGCTACAGGAGAATGAAAATCCGTTGACCGCAAGGTCGTGAGGGTTCAAGTCCCTCCACCCCCATGTAATCAGCCAATAAGCGTTTAAGCTGATAAACGAGGAATTCTCTGAATTAACTTGCTCGGTAGAATTCCTGCCGCCGATTTGGCTGTCAACTTTTTTGTGGTGGGCCTGAAGGTGGCGATCGCCCTAGATGCTCTAGAGAACGAGTTTGGCTATACCCGTAATTTCTGCACTCCTCAGCCCTCGACTTGTATCTTTTGAGGCTCTAGCGTTACCCTCAAAGGAGGCATGCCTGAAACTATAGAACTTAATCCGAAGGGGTGAACTATTTCCCTGATGCTCTCCCCTATGATGACTGGTAAATTAGCTGGTTTAGTTTTACTTACAATAAGTGAGTACTAAAAAATACAGCCTTGATCGCTGCTGGTGGCAGGCGATCGCCAACTTTGGAGCTAAAACCCTGCAATTGTGTGCTGTAGCTCTGGTTTTTTAGTCTTAAGTTCACAGGTGGCACTACTTTTGGGGGAAAGAATGGGCAAACAAAAAACTTTAGAGTAAGCTGATATTTTCTTTGAATCTCGTCATTAGCTGTTATTTGCGATGAAGTGAGATGTTGCCAGAAGTAAGGCTGATTAGCTAGTCATAAGGGTAACATTGTTGCACTTTAAGCCAATAATCCTTTTACCGTGAATCCTGTTTGAGTTCTGTAATAATGATTGGGGACGTTTTGACAAGCGATCGCCATACCGACTCCTCCAACAAATCTCATAAACCGAAGCGTAGTACACAACAAGCTCAGGAAGTTTTGTTCAATTTCTTGTTGGAAATTGTCAATACCTGGGCTCCTGAGGATGTTCTTTTAGAATTCAAACGTCTATTTATTCATCACGCAGATTCTAGTAGTTCTGCGGTCGTGCCTGCTCTATACGAAATTGTTTTTGCGAATAACGAAGAAGAATTTAGAAACACTCTTAAGCGCTCTTGCTACATTCTGGTTAACAACTGGGGAACCAAGCGACACCATAAAGCAATTCAAGATTTAATTCAGATTTTCTCTGATTCATCAATTACTCGTTACACAGTTTCTCCAACTTTAAAGCGTTTAAGAGGTTGGATTTTAAGCTTTGTTAATAGTCAGGATTTTGAAGAGCTTAAGTTATTTGTTTCTAGGTATGATGATCAGGGAAGTCATTGGACTCAAAGGTATACTGCGTTTCTATTAGTTCCTCAATATGTTGATTTAAAGAATCCAATTGAGCAACGAGAAGCTGCTAGAACCCTTTCTAAACAATTAAAAGATCGATTTAAGTTTGATTTGGCAATGTATATTGCTAGATCCCAATCGGGTAATGTAGGCGGAAAAACCCATAGAAATCCGACTGCGTTGGGCGATGAGGTGCTGCGCTTAACCAAGGCTATTGTTGCCCGACGAGGCCCGTTTAACTATGCTAATGTAGCCAATATTTTTCTCAAGCAAACTCAGCATCTGACGTACAAAGAATTTAAGGCTAGCTTGCAGGAGTACTTAGCTTTTTCGCTAGAAAACCAAGAATTTGTTGAAACGCTCCGTAAAAAGCTATCTGAAAAGTTTGCATCACTGTATGAAAGCTACCATGATGAAGCTTTGAGTAGCGCTCTTTTACTCAGAACTTGTAATCGTGTAATTGAATATTTAACGATTGAAGGCCAAAAAGAACCCTCGCCTTTGTTTGTCTTGCTTTTATCTCAAGGCAACCCCCTGACTTTGGTGATTGTCTTACTTAAAATTGTTTTAATCTGTGGTCATACTCGTACTCATCTAGAAGCTTGTATCGCTGAATTAGTCCGCTACTATGAAAACTTTTCGGAAGAAGAGTGCGAGTGGGTCATTACGTTTATGGAAGTGTTCAACATTACTTTTGCTATTTATGCCGAAAATGTGGAATACAACTTGATCAAGATGAACAAACCCTCTGGCTCATCCTCGACTCATCTAGATACTTACGTTATATTCTCGCAGCTAAAAAATGATGACATTTTAGGCTCAATGACTGAGGCTGAACCTGGGCTTGATGGCTTCGATCCTGATATGTTGCCTGATACGAACTAAAATAGCTATGGGAGTTCTTCTTTAAGGCTGCTTCTAAGTTCGCTTCTAGGGGTGAAGAGAGACTTACAATCCTGGCTTCTGGGTTTTTTGAAGATAGGCAAATCCAGCTCCAATAGATT
This sequence comes from Trichocoleus desertorum ATA4-8-CV12, assembly GCA_019358975.1. Classification (NCBI taxonomy): domain Bacteria; kingdom Bacillati; phylum Cyanobacteriota; class Cyanophyceae; order Leptolyngbyales; family Trichocoleusaceae; genus Trichocoleus; species Trichocoleus desertorum. The sequence continues at coordinate 12,685 of JAHHIL010000015.1, read as the reverse complement.
CAGCTAAGATACTAATGAGCCGATAGAGAGCGACCACACTCAAGATTATCCCTGGAGAAAATTGCCGATTTAGCAAAGCGATCGCCGTGGCTTCAAACACGCCAATCCCTCCCGGTGCCCCTGGTACGACTAACCCTAACAGCCAAGCTAAAGCAAAGGCACTGAAAAGTGGAGGAATTTGGCTGCTAGTCAGGGGACTGATGGCGAAAAAGGTAAAGAGGAAACCCAGCCCTCGAATCCCCACAAAAACTATCTCTCCTAATAACGGTCGCAGCGGGTAACGAGTAATGGTGAGACTAGAGGAAGTAGCTGCTGAATTGGTGGCTTTACCTTTTAAGCGGCTAAGTAATTGAATTCCTAAATTGAGAATTCTAGGGTGAACACTTGCCAGCACCACCCCTAGGCTGACGATTTGCCAACCCCAATTAGGGGTGCGATTTCCTGCTAAAGCAATGAGTAGAGCTGCCGCCGCCATTAAGAGAGGCTCTAGTAAGACGCTTAAAGTTGCTGCACCCAGAGAAATGCCTGCCGCAGTTGCCGCTTGCATGCGTCCATAAAAATGCCAGATATTGCCGGGAAGGTACTTGGCAATATTGGTTCGTAGATAAACCGCGATCGCCCAGAGGTCATTGACTGGCTGATTCAGTTCGCGCAAAATCCAACCCCAAACCCAGCCTGACCAAACATGGGCTATTAAGGTCACACTGAGTGCGATCGCCAAATATAGCCAACCTGTGGCTTCTATGCGAATGGCGACCACATCTGCCCAATGATCCTTTAGGGCTTTGGCTAGAAAAATCAGGGTACCACCTAGGACAACCCAACGCAGGTAAGGCTTGAGGCGGGCACCAATTTGCTTCATGGTGTGTGATTTTGGTGAGAGGGAGCGATCGCTCTTTATCTAGGCGATTTAGATCTAGGCGATTTAGATCTAGGCGATTTAGGCGTAGTCAGCCATATCTTAATCGCTGCCACCCTACCGAGTCACCTTCATCCTTCTTGTAAAGTTCTTATTCTTGGAGTTCTTACATAACCAATTCTTCAGCGATCGAGGGATGTAGACCTACGGTTTGACTGAGTTGGGATTTCGTGACCCCCATCCGCATGGCGATCGCTAGGCATTGAATGATTTCGGTCGCATGTTCACTGACTAAGTGTGCTCCCACCACTCGCTGGGATTGACCTTCAATCACTAGTTTCAGCAGTCCTGGTTCAGGACGAGGGATTAATTTCTGCGATAGGGGTCGGATCTCGGTTCGGTAGCACTGCACCGCTTCACCGAATCGTGCTCGTGCCTGAGCTTCACTCAACCCTACCGTTGCCGCCTCTGGCTGAAAACCCACTGAAACCGGAATTAAGTTGTAATCGACTGCGTGAGGTTGTGGCCCAAATTCAGTATCTGCCATCGCTCGTCCAGAGGCGATCGCCACGGGTGTGAGGCTAGTTCTAGGCGTGCAATCTCCGATCGCAAAGATATTGGGTTGGGTCGTGCGACTGTAGGCGTCTACTGCGATCGTGCCTTGAGGTGTGAGCTGAATTCCCGCTGCTTCCAGGTTCAAGCCTTGAATTTTGGGGTGGCGTTGAGTTGCGACAACTACAGCATCAACGGTTAGGGTTTCATTGCGATCGGAGAGGGTCAGATCTAAACCTGTGGAACTGTGCTCTACTTTTAATAGCTGACTTTGACAGCGAAAGCTGACCCCGCGCTGAGCCAAACCTGTCTGCACTGCTGTAGCCAAATCGTGATCGCAGTCTGCCAAGATTGAATCTTGGGCAACGACTTGGACTACCTGTGAACCCAAGCTATTCAAGCTACTAGCTGACTTCACCGCAATATAAGTATCCCCGATGATGGCGAGCCGTTGAGGTAGCTCTGGTAAGTTAAACAACTCACGGGAAGTGATCAAATGTTCTGCACCTGGAATGGGTAGTTGCTCCCACTTGGCTCCCACCGCAATCAAAATTCTGGCTGCCGTAATCGACTGCTCCCCCACCTGTAAGGTATGAGCATCCGTAAAAACGGCCTGACCGGGAATGATCGCTACTTTTCCAGAGTCGAGATGCTGCTGATGTACTTGATGGAGCTTTTCAATTTGCTGGTCTTTGGCCTGCACAAACTTTGGCCAATCAAATTGGCTGGGTGGGACACTCCAGCCATATCCCACTGTATCCAAAAAAACATCGGCAAAGCTAGCAGCGTAGTTCAGCAGCTTTTCCGGGACACAGCCATGATTGACGCAGGTTCCCCCCACTGTGGCTGATTCCGCGATCGCCACCCGCGCTCCGTACGTAGTTGCTCGCTCAGCCGCCGCCAAACCACCAGAACCCGCCCCAATGACGAATAGATCGTAGTCAAAGGTCATGATCCAGAATTACTCCGATCTGTTTGTCTGTTTGCACAACACTTCTAGCTGTGACCTAGTGACCACAGCATAAAAACCTTCTGCGGCTGAGTCTTCACCCCAGCGAATCAGGTCTTGAATGTGTCAATCAATACGCTGAGTTGCGATCGCCCCTTAATTGCTCTCTCTAGAGTTAGAGAAAATAGCTGAGATCGGATGCTGAGAATGTGACCTCGGCTAGAGGATGCGATCGGACCCTCTGCGTAAGCTGAACAAGTATCAGTGAAAAAGTTTTCAGCCTAACTCCTACTCCCTAGCGATTATCCTACTGCGCCAGCCTGTAGGAACTTTAGGCTGGCATTTCGCCGACCAGGGCCACTTTTAACGAAGCATTGGCCCTTATGCACTGAGCTAATAAGGAGTCTTCTGTGAAGAATTTAATTGCTTTTCTCGAAAAAGTGCGAATACGTCAAATTTTAACTGTCTTTTTAGCAGGCGTGCTACTGGTAATCAGTACTGCTTGTAACAACGGAGATGTGAATGGCGCTCGTCCTAACAATCCTCCTGTGCAAATGGGTGGTAACAACAATCCACACAAGAGTGGTGGGGATGGTTACACCAACTACAAGGCATCTACTGATGCCAAGGCAGTCCGAGGCAATCGGGCGGATCTGCAACTCGTTGCTCCTCAGTTGATCGCTGCTAACAGCATCGGTGATGTTCAAAGTAATCCATCAGACATGCTTTACCCTAGTGCCAACGCTAGTGGTACGAACAATCCGGCGATCGGAACTAGAGCTCAGAAAGAACTGCAAGCCCAAGTGAAACAGTTTCCCAAAGAGCGCCAGCCTGTGATCGATCGCAGTGATCCGGGCGAAAAGATCCTCGAAAGAGTTGGTGAGCAGTTCAAAGACGCTTCTGCTTTCGTGAAAGAAACGGGTGATTCTGCATTAGAAAAACCAGAGTTGGCACCTAACCCCGCAGAGCGACGCTAACAGTTCTCATTCTGAGGCTCCAACTTCAACAACTAGGGCAGTCAAAATATAGCAGTGAGATAGCAGTGAAAAACTGATTGGGAAAAACAGAATTTTTCCTTAAAAAGAGACAATGCTTTCCCACTCAAAACACACTCAAAGTGGGTTAAGAAGCAACTTTGACCGCCAATAAAAAATAGCTGAGTTGCGAGTTGGAGTTCTCAAAATTTAATACCCACTCAAGAAAATACAACGGAGTACTTCTATGAAAAGATTGATTTCTGCACTTAAAAAGGTTCGTTTGAGCCAAATTTTAGCCGTATTTTTGGCAGGCGTTCTAATGATTTCTACTGCTGCCTGCTCAGGTGGTGCTCAAGCGAGAGAGAGCAGTGGTGGCCAAGGTAGAGACAGTAACAGTGCTGCTCAAGGTATCCCTGGACATCGCCAGCAAAACTACCAAGGTGGCATGAACGGCTACAGTGATACAGATACTCGCTACAACAAGAGTGTGCAATCTAGAAGTACGTCTCAGGCCAAAGGTTTGGTAGATAATGCTGAGCGCAATGTGATTGACCAAACTGATGACGTAGGCACCAATAGCAAGCGAATTCTCGATAAAAAAGGCGAGAACCTAGAACAGCTAGGTGACAACCTCAAGCGAGACAGCAAATCTTTTGACAGAAAGGCTGATCGGGCGACCGATAAGCTGCAAAACCAAGCAGCTAATATTCGTGATGATGCCAAGAGTGCCAGCAGAAGTGCTCGCCAAGCTACTGAAAACATGAAAGACAGTACCCAAGGTGCAAGTCGGGATCTAACAGGTAACGCCAAGCAAGCGGTAGACAAGACTTCTAGCTATGTCCAAGACAAAACTAGTGAAGCTGCTCATAGCACTCAGCGGGCTCTAGATAAGGCTAGCTAGTAATAAGGCTAGTTAAGGGTGGTGCAAAACGCGATCGCGCTTAATTCACCTTAGCTGCTTTTCTTCATTCAATTTAGGTGTAAGGTCGGTCAGGTGAGGTATGGGTTGTACCACCTGATGCGGCCTTCTTTTGTTGGAGATACCAAGCTTGCAGCGCGACTCGGTGAACTTCCCGCCAGGGGAGATTTTGCTGTTGAGCAATCTGGGCGCAGTCTTCGTATTCAGGCTGGACATTGGCGATCGCTCCTTCCTTCCTTGGCCCTGCCCATGCAACTTTAATCCTTACTGGGCCGTAATCGGTTTGGATTTGCTGAATTTCGCGAGCCAAAATCCGGCGTTGTTGAGTCGAGCGGCGAATGCCTAAGGTGCTCGTTTCCCGAAACATTACCGCTTCACAAGCCGCTACTTGCTCTGGATGGCAGATTACGCTTAATAGCACTCCGGGCCGCGATTTCTTCATTGCGATCGCCTGAGTAAACACATCCAAGGCACCCGCTGCTAATAAAGCATTAAAGACATAACCGATCGCCTGGGGGTTCAAGTCATCAATTTGAGTTTCTAGTACTTCAACGGTTTCTAGGGGCAGTGTTGACCTCTCCCCCAACCCCTCTCCCGCAGGAGAGGGGTGCCGTAGGCGGGGTGAGGGTTGGCTTTTGCTGAATGCAGGTGTTTGGTCAGCTTCTCCTTCTCCTAACCAGAGCCGCAGCATATTTGGGATAGAGAGCTCACGCGAACCAGCGCCTAAGCCCACTTTTTGAAGTGTCATGGTGGGAGGTGGGCCGAATCGAGTGGCTAGAGTGACGGCGATCGCGGCTCCAGTGGGAGTAACCAGTTCGCGATCGATGCCGTTGCTGTAAATCGGCACTTGGCGCATTTCCCACAGCTTCAGTACGGCGGGAGTAGGTACAGGTAGCCGACCATGAGCCGCCCGAATGATGCCCCCACCCGTAGGCATCGGTGAGCAGTAAAGCTGGTCAATACCAAGCCAATCTAAGCCCAGACAAGTGCCAACAATATCGACAATGGCATCGGTGGCACCGACTTCATGGAAATGTACTTGCTCTGGAGCAATGCCATGAACTGCCCCTTCCGCTGCCGCCAAAGCGCGAAACACCGCTAAACTCCAAGCTTCTGCTCTCGTTGGCAACTGAGCGGCTTTAATCAGGTGTTCAATTTCTGGTAAGTGGCGAGCCTGTCTGTGGGAAGTTTCTGCTTGCGGCTCGCTACCGTTGAGTTGATGGGTTTCTGGGTGGTGATGGGAAGGGTCCGAATGAGAATGACCCGCATGATTATGATTGTCAGCGTGGTGATGCGTGGCAGCTTGAGCAGATTCTGTAGCAGAATGGGAATGAAGGAACGTCATGTACGGTTGATCCACTGGTTCAGGTACAAACTCTGAATTGTAGTTGGGCCTCAAATCGACGTGAACTTTGGTGGCTTGCTGCCCATTTCGTTGCACTGACTCCACCCGCAACCGAAATTCATCGGAGATGCCTAAACGGTTGAGTTGCTCGACCAAATACTCCAAGGGCACGCCTGCGTGGATCAGCGCTCCTAAGCACATGTCTCCCGCAATTCCGGTCGGGCATTCTAGGTAAGCTAGCTTACTCATACACCACCAATTCCAGTTCCACTACTTTAATCAACCCCAATCAGCAAGATTATTAAAACCCAGTCTCCATCTAGCAGCAAGCTGTGAGGACTGTAGGGTTCGAGAGAGATAAATCTATAGAGAAGTTATAGAGAAGAGTTTATGGCCACAATCTACAACGTCCATCCGGATACACCTCAAGCAAGGCGAATAGAAGAAATTAGGGAGGCGTTACAACGAGGGGCAGTGGTGCTTTACCCCACCGATACAGTTTATGCAATTGGCTGTGATTTGAACGCGAAATCGGCAGTGGAACGGGTGAGGCGCATCAAACAATTATCCAACGATAAGCCTTTGACCTTTTTGTGCTCTTCTCTCTCTAATATTGCTGACTATGCGTATGTCAGTGATCCGGCGTACCGGATGATGCGGCGATTCATTCCTGGGCCTTATACCTTCTTGCTGCCAGCGACCAAATTGGTGCCCCGACTAGTTATGAGCCCGAAGCGCAAGACAACGGGGATTCGAGTGCCCGATCATCCGATTTGTTCTGCGATGCTCAAGGCGTTAGGCAATCCCATTATTTCGACCTCTGCTCACTTGATCGATGAGGAAACAGACGGTCAGGCGAAAAGCAAGACTAACCCAGGGATTTCGCGGTTTGAGCTATTTGATCAACTCGACAAGTTGGTTGATGTCATTGTCGATGATGGGTCGGAACCAGGGTACCAGGTTTCCAGCATTTTAGATTTGACATCAGAGGAACCAATCTTAGTGCGTAAAGGTCTGGGATGGGAAGCGGTAACTGCTTGGGCAGCGGAAGTGAGTTAGAGTTTTCCCTCAGCTTCGGCAAACCAGTTAACGAATTGTCCACTGGATGTAGTAGATGACACTCTTCATCATCCAAGGCGATCGCCACAGCTCAAAATCCCTCTGTTGCTGATGGAATCAGGGCTCGCACGCATGGACTAGACGACCGCTGCTATATCAGGGTGCAAGACAGCAAGCAGTTACTTGAAAGAGTGACACATTCATCTATCTACGACTCACTGTGACTTCTTAAAGTCAAGGTGTAGACAACGTTGAGACGCGATCGGGACACAAGCTACCTAGAAGCTATCCCCAGTTGCTCTCAAAGGTTGGGCTACATTTCGCTGCTGTGCATCACCAGGGTCAAATACCATGAACGCCGAATCTACAAACTCCTTCAGCCCCTTCAGCCAACCTGCATCTAGAACTTATTACGCTTCAGAAAAATTCACTAACTCTCATTTCCATGCCGATTCTAACGGCTTCCAAGCTGAGTCTGATGCTTTGGGTGGTATGGATACTCAAAGCTTGTCTCACCTGCTGCTGAAAGAACTGCGACCAGAAATTAAGACGGCTAGCGCGACTGCTCAAGCGGTAGTGGATCGGATTGTGCGTGAGGCAGAACGCATTTGCCAAAAGAGCGATCGCATCCAAACTTCGGGTCGGGTGCAGTCTTGGCAGGTGGCTCTAGCTCAACATCGTCTGCGTAAGTGCCTTTCTTACTACCGCTTAGGCTCTCGGCAGGGTCGGGTAGAGCTGCACGGGACGCTGAGCGCGATGGTGTATCGCCATGTGGCTGCGGCTAGAACTCAGTTAGGCTTTCAAGCCCGCTACAACTTGATTGAAGATTTTCTCCAACAGTTTTACATTGAATCGCTCAAAGCGTTTCGCCGGGAAAACGAGTTGCCAGCAGACTATACTCCCCGGACACAGCTAGAACTAGCCGAGTATATGGCGTTCAGTGAGCAGTATGCCAAGCGACGGATCACGCTTCCGGGTCGGCGCAATCAACAACTGGTTGTGCTGCGGGCGCAAGGCTTTGCTAAGCGCCAACCCCCCGAAACGGCCCTCGACATTGAGATGGCAGTGGAGTCGGCGAAGAGCGAAGAAGCTGAAGCCCATAGTCGTTCAGCTGCGATGCATCAGGTGCGCGAGCAAATGGTGGCAGATACCGTAGACCCCTCAGAAGCGGTGTTACGCGATCGCGTCATTGCTGAGTTGGTCGAGTACTTGGATGCTCAAGGTCAATCAGATTGTGTGGATTATTTAGTCCTGAAGTTGCAAGATATGTCCGTGCCCGAAATTGATGAGGTGCTAGGGCTTTCTCCGCGTCAACGCGATTACCTGCAACAGCGCTTTAAGTATCATCTAGAGAAGTTCTCCCGTTCTAATAACTGGCAATTGGTACACCAGTGGTTAGGCGCTGATCTGGATGCTAACTTGGGCTTGTCTTCGCAACAGTGGGAAGCATTTATGGCACAACTCTCGGCTGAGCAGCGGCAGCTTCTGCAATTCAAGCGTGAGCAAGCTAATGATCAAGCGATCGCCCAAGCGCTCAAGTGCACCCTCAAACAAGTTCAGAAGCGCTGGTACCAAATGCTAGAACTTGCTTGGCAGATGCGGAATCGCAATGAGAGTCAAGCTTAAGCTGCGATCGCCAAATTTAAATAGCCCAGGTCGAGGCTGCAAAGATATGACTCCAGTCCTAATAATTTCTTGGATGAGTTCCGCAACTCATCACTACCAATGCCACCCTCTATGGCAACTCACCCTGAAGTAGGAGGCACGTGTACCTGTGCCTTTCTACTTAAACTAAATTTTTATTGCTAACTGCAACAGTTTTAATGAACCACCGCTGGTTTTCGTTAGAACTGGACATAGAAAAATAATTAAGCATCAGTAATACAGATATCCCGATCGCGCTAAAACAGGTCTGATTGTTACTAAACTGATGGTAGTTTAACCCCGTTGCGATTTTACCTTTCTGCGGCTGTATGCTCGACTGTGCTCAAGCGATGCCTCAACCCGATTTGCCTCAGCCTTCTCCCCTGCGTTTGCTAATTATGGAGGATGAGAGTGCAGATCTACAGCTGATCGTCCTGACTCTGAAATCGGCAGGAATTATTTTTACTTACGAGGCCGCCGACACTCTTGAGGCTTGTCAGCATCTGCTCGCTACTCAACCCTTTGATGCCCTGCTCTCCGACTACCGCATGCCTGGTTTCACGGCCTATCAGGTGCTGCCAATATGGCAACAAGCTCAGCCAGAAATCCCGTTTATTTTGGTCACAGGCAGCTTGGGCGAAGAATCGGCGGTGGGCTGTATCAAGTCAGGCATGACGGATTATGTGCTGAAGGAGCGCTTGTTTCGCTTGCCGACTGTCTTGACGCGATCGCTGCAAGAACTTGCCCTCCGGCGACAGCAGCAAGCTGCAATGGCCCAGATCCAGCAGCAAGCTCAGCGCGAAGCCATGATTAATCGGATTGGGCAAGCCATGCGAGGCACGCTGGTCTTGTCAGAAGTGCTGCAAACGACGGCAGATCAATTGCACACAGCCCTCCAGGCCGATCGTTGTTTAATCGTGCAACCTGACTCTAATGGTGTCATGACGGCGCAATATGTCAGCACTGCGACGGTCCATAGAGAAGAGATTTTAGGTTATACCTGTCCGATTTCTTGGTCTTATCGGGAGTCTTTTTTGCAGGGACAACTGCTGCAAGCCAATTCCCTAGCTCAAATTGCGCTGCCTGAGGCTTGTGCTTTAGCAGAACAATTTGGAATTCGATCGCTGTTGATGATGCCGCTGATTTATCAACAGGAATGTTTAGGGGCAATTGCTCTACACCAGTGCGATCGCGAACGTTCCTGGACCCCCAATGAAGTGGCTTTGGTACAAGCAATTGCTGACCAATGCGCGATCGCTCTCTACAATGCCCAGAGCTATGAGCGCCTAGAACAATTGGTGCAAGTACGTACTCAGGAGCTAGAGGCAGAAAAACTGATTTCGGAGGCAGCTAACCGTGCTAAAAGCGAGTTTCTTGCCACCATGAGTCATGAACTCCGCACACCTTTAACCGGAATTTTGGGGTTCTCCAATCTTTTAATCAAAGAAATTTTTGGTCCTTTGAATGAGAGGCAACAACAGTACATTACGGGGATCGCCTCTTGTGGTGAGCACCTGTTGGAACTGATTAACGATTTGCTAGATTTGTCAAAAATTGAAGCTGGAAAAGAAGAATTAGTCTTAGAAACATTGGTGGTTGAAGATGTTTGCCAAGCTTGTCTGTCTCTAATTCGAGAACGAGCCTACAATCGGCAGTTGCAGTTGATCTTAGCGATCGCTCCAGATGTAAGTACCTGTGTGGCCGACCACCGCCGCCTGAAGCAAATTTTATTTAATCTGCTTGCCAATGCCGTCAAGTTTACCGAAGCAGGCTCTATTACCTTGCAAGTGACGAAGGAACTAACAGCAACGGAGGCGGGCGATCGCGTGATGCTCCAGTTTTCCGTGATTGATACAGGAATTGGTATTTCAGCCGCAGATCAAGCTCTCCTCTTTCAACCCTTTCGACAATTAGATGCAGGGTTGAACCGTAAATACGAAGGCACAGGTCTGGGTCTCGCCTTATCTAGAAAGTTGGCGCAATTACATGAAGGGGACATTACGCTACAGTCTGAATTGGGCCAAGGTAGTTGTTTTACCCTCCACTTACCAGAAGAACTGCCTCAGCCGTTTGCTTCAGAGGCAGGGGTGATGTCAGGTGATAGAGATTAGGAGGGATACACCCTGATTCATGTTTGGACAACAGGTTAAGCGCTTCCCGCTTTTTCAGCCAATGGTGCTTCAAACTTGTAGCCTACACCCCGCACCGTCTGAATCAGATTAGGTTGGCTGGTGTCCACTTCAATCTTTTTGCGAATTTGACCAATATGGACATCCACAACCCGTTGGTCTCCTACATATTCATAGTCCCAAACTTCTTGGATCAGTTCTGCCCGCCGCCAAACTCGACCCGGATGACTGGCTAAAAAATGTAGCAAGTCAAATTCCAAAGCAGTCAGAGGCACAATATCGCTATTGAGCGTGACTTCGCGCCGTACAGGGTCAATCATGAGTTTGTCAAACACGAGACACTGCTGTTCTGCTGGAGTGCGCTCCCGAATTCGCCGCAAAAGTGCCTCGACTCGGACTCCTAGCTCACCCAAACTGAAGGGTTTAGTGATGTAGTCGTCGGCTCCTTGAGAAAAGCCTCTAATTTTATCCGCTTCATCCGTACGACTTGTTAGCATTAAAACAAACACATTCGTTCGGCCCTGCATCTCCTGGCAAAGGTTGTAGCCATTTGCATCAGGCAGATTGACATCTAGGATGACTAAGTCTGGGTCAAACTGTTCAAAGAGAGTGAGGGCAGTCTTACCATCTTCTGCCGATTCCATTTGGTAGTTTTGTTTTGCCAAGAAGCGGTGAATTAAATTACGAACCGCAGGATCATCATCAACAACCAGAATTTTGTTGGCTGGGGCCATTGCCATAACTTTGCACTAAAACTGTAGATCTACAGAGAACAAATTACCGGAGCAATTAGGATAGGAATTAAGGAACTACTCAAGACATGGGACTGACATCAACTCACAGTAGATCATGCAACTAGCATTCTTAGACAATTATCTAAAGGGAATGGCTGGCTGCCAATCATTTGAGCTAAATCAGCAGTCATGAGGACACCTCAAATTAACTGATCTTTTTGCCTTCTGGGGTTCATGTTTTAATTTGTGACATTTTTGGGGGATGTTTTTGCTACTTGTTTAAGTCTACGAGTGACTCTGTCTCTATTAATAAAGTTAAACTGACGATTTGTCAGTGCTATCCGGGGGGACTCTAGCCAGAGAATAGGGATTGGCGGTTACACTTGTTTCTAGGGAGTTCCTACGGGGGCAATCGGGGCTTGCACTGTCTGCTCGCTAATTTTATTTTTCCTATTGCCAATCATAATTGAGTATAGTGGGGGTCTCGGAGGTTTGAGATGAGTGATCACAATTCCTACGAAACGCTTGGGTTGAATGAGAGCGCTTCGTTTGATGAAATCCAAGATGCTCGTAATCGCTTGGTAGAAGAACATGCCAGCGATCGCAAGCAAGTAGAAATGATTGAGGCGGCCTACGATGCGATTTTGATGGATCGCTTACGGATGCGCCAAGAAGGTCGGATCAAAGTGCCCGATCGGATTCGGTTTCCTGAGAAAATTGTGCCCGCTCCACCTGCGGCAACGCCTGCACCTGCATCTAAAGCTCCAGCTTGGTTGCGGAATATTCTGGTTTTAGATACTCCCAGCCGCTCGGATGTGCTGTGGCCTGCTACCTTATTTTTGGGTTTGGGTGGGTTGAGTCTGTATAGCCCTGGATTAGCAATAGCACTGGGCGTTGGCGTGAGTTTGTACTTCCTCAACCGCAAGGAGCATAAGTTTTTCCGGGTTTTCCTCCTGGCACTGGTTGGCTCTACTTTAGGCATTGTTCTAGGCTTGCAACTTTTCCCCTTCTTACAAGCTCAACTAATCCCGCTCAACATTGATGGCAATGCTTTTGCGTCTTGGATTACTTTGGTGCTACTGTGGCTGATCAGCAGCTTTTTGCGCTAAGCAATGCTCATGTGTCCCGTTTGCTGCCAAAACTGATCCAGAATCACTTCTACGGCTTCACTTAGATTGTTGACAATTAAGTTAGGCTGGTATCGCTCTAGCTGGGCGCGATCGCGAATGCCACTGAGGACAGCCATCACCTTAACTCCATAGGTTTGAGCCGCCACAATATCTGCCTCGGTATCGCCAACCATCCAGGTCTCGATGGCTGGGGGCAGTTCTTGGAGGGCTTGGGCCATGAGTAGCGGCTTTTCTTTGACATCGCTGGATGAACTACTCCGCGCTACTTCGTTGAGCCCGGAGTTTCTGTCGCTTCGCTTGGGCTAGTTGCTTCATGCTTCCGCAGGAAGTAGAGCTAGACCCATCGACGACTAAAGAGGTTCGTTCCAAACCCCTTGCCCAAATTTCG